>NZ_FR895066.1:22184-40891 GCF_000434655.1 Clostridium sp. CAG:43
TTTCCGTCCGTGTTGGAAAACCATATCTATTTAACCGCCACAACCACCCTATTCGGCAGGCAAACCAGCGACTCCCCACTTTTTGAAACAGTTCCCTGCTTCACACAGAGCTTGTCCGGGCAGTCTGCCTCTTCGATCCGGGCACATCCATCTTGAATCACCAGATGATTTTGTCCCCCCTGATACCCATCGATCCAGGTGTCTATCTCCTCATCCAGCCGGTAGGTGGCGACGGTTGTTCCATCGACACTGACATCGACGGTAAAAGCATCCTTCTGGCGCTGCAAGCGCACAACCAGAAAACCGATGAGTATGACGGCAAGAAGAACCAGAATCAAAACAAAATCATTTCTATTTTTCTTTGATTTCATCAATAAATGCCTCCGCTCCATCCGAGTAAATCAGTTCATAATCATCCGTGATAAAATAAGCATAAATGCCATCCATCGAATTGATGAGTTCCAGACCCTTATCCAGTCCCATCGAGAAACAGGTCGTGCTGAGTACATCGCCGTCCACTGAACGCGGGGAGACGATCGTCACGGCAACCAGTCCGTTCTGGTACGGATAGCCTGTTTTCGGGTTTAACAGGTGATGGTAATTGACACCGTTTTCCTCAAAATGGCGCTCATAGACGCCGGAGGAGACAACGGACATGTCATCAATATTCAGATCGGCAAAGACCGTTGCATAGTCGGCAAACGGTTTCTGCAGCCCGATGCGGAACGGCTGGTGGTTTGTGCGTTCACCGACACAGAGTACGTTGCCGCCCAGGTTGATGATGGCGCTTTCGACGCCGGATTCGGTCAGATAGTCTTTCATGCGGTCGGCAATGTAGCCCTTGGCGATGGAGCCGAGGTCAATCGTCGTGTCCGGGGAGAGGAAGGTTAAAGTGTTTCCGTCAAGTTTCACATTTTTCCAGTTGACGCGTTCTGCCGCTGCTGTTATGTCATCCTCCGCCGGGATCACGTGCTCGTCGCTGGTAAAATTCCAGAGAGAACTGAGCGGTTCGATCGTCAGGTCGTAGGCACCATGGGAAACCTCACTGTAATGCAGTCCTTCAGAAATCATCGCCGCCATATCGTCGGAGACGGTAAAAGTCGTCTCGTCGGTGCTGCGGTGGTTTAACTTGTAAAGCTCGCTGCCCTCGATCGTCTTGCTGAAACGGTTTTCGTACTCCTGGCACATGTCCACACAGTGGTCAAGGATCGCTTCATCCTGCGAATCATAGAGTGTGATATTGACAAATGTATTCAGCAGAAACGCGGAACGGCTGATCGGCTCCCGGCGGGATTTGCTGAAAAGAAGCGCCGCGCCGCAGCCAAAAAATACAACGGTAAGAAGTGTCAGAAGCGCGGATAAATCCTTTTTTTTCATAAAGAGCTCCATTCTTAAAAATATCGAAAATTCGGTTTGAAACTATGTTTGCAAAAATGTCTGCAACTACTCTAACAAAGGTTGATAGGAAAGTCAAGATTACGGCCCAGAAACTAAATGCATCGGCAGCCAGAACGTTACTGGGCACGTATGCGTGAACAGTAACGCCAGAACTGTATCGTACGGAATTTTCAGTTCAGAAAATTCCTATCTGTGAACCGTTACGCGCTTTACAAAACTAAAAATTTTTACTAATATATTATAGAGGTATACAGAGGAGGAAGAAATGCAGAAAAAAGGACGAGCAGGCACATCCAGAGCCGGAAAAATCGCTTTATATGGAATGATGACAGCGCTGGCATTTCTGCTGAGCTATGTCGAGACCCTGATACCGATCAACCTGGGCGTTCCGGGAGTCAAGCTGGGACTGGCGAATCTGGCGTCCATCGTGAGCCTGTATCTGCTGGGAGCCGGTGCGGCAGCGGCGATTGCATTGGTGCGTATCGTGCTGGTAGGATTTACGTTTGGAAACCTGTCGATGATGCTGTATAGTCTGGCAGGTGCTGCGGTCAGCCTTCTTCTGATGGTGGTATTCCGCCGGTTGGACTGGTTCGGCGTGACCGGTGTCAGCATCCTGGGTGGTGCGGGACACAACATCGGGCAGCTTATCGTGGCGGCGCTGGTGGTGGAAAATGCGAGTCTGTTCTACTATCTTCCGGTGCTTCTGGCAGCCGGAACGGCAGCGGGGGCGCTGATTGGGCTTCTCGGAGGAATCCTGGTAAACCGCTTAAAATGTCTGGATTTGACAAAATTTATGTAAATGGAAGCCACATGAGTACGGGATGTACAGTGACTGTTCACATGCAGGCATTTTTAGAACCGAAAATGCCATGAGATAAGGTGGCGCAGTGGTAGATGGGCAGATAAAGTGTTACTGTTCACAGGTAGGCACTTTTGGAACCGAAAGTGCCGTAAGAAAACGTGGTGGCAGCAGGAATTTGCCGTATTTAAATGCGAAGCCACGGCAAATTCCGTTACTGGGCACGTATGCGTGAACAGTAACGATAAAGTTATAATGATAAAAGGATAAGAATGAAACAGCAAGGTTGTTTTTCAGTCAGGAGGATGGGGTATGGCAGTATATGAAGCAATCAGAAATTTAGTACAGTACGGAGTCAATACGGGGCTTCTTCAGGAGTCGGATCGCATTTACGCGACGAATCAGATTCTCGAGGTTCTGGGACTGGATGAATATGAAGAACCGCAGGGCGCATGCAGGGAGATTTCACTGGAAGAGACGTTGGATGCCCTGCTTGATTATGCACATGAGACGGGCGTTTTGAAGGAGGACGGCGTGGTGTACCGCGATCTGTTCGACACGAAGCTGATGAACTGCCTGATGCCGCGCCCGAGCGAGGTGATTGGACATTTCTGGAAATTGTATGAGGAATCGCCGGAGGCGGCAACCAATTATTATTACAAATTGAGCCAGGATTCCAATTACATCCGCCGTTACCGTGTTTCCAAGGATATGAAATGGAAAACGGATACAAAATACGGGGAGCTGGACATCACGGTTAATTTATCCAAGCCGGAGAAAGATCCGAAGGCAATCGCGGCAGCCAAACTGGCAAAGCAGAGCGGTTATCCGAAATGCCTCTTATGCAAGGAAAATGAAGGCTATGCCGGACGTGTCAACCATCCGGCGCGCAATAACCACCGCATTATCCCGATCACGGTCAATGACAGCCAGTGGGGCTTCCAGTATTCGCCGTATGTGTATTACAATGAGCACTGCATCGTGTTCAACGGTGTGCACACGCCGATGAAGATCGAACGGGCAACGTTTGTCAAATTGTTTGATTTTGTGAAATTGTTCCCGCACTATTTTCTGGGGTCCAATGCGGATCTGCCGATCGTCGGCGGTTCGATTTTAAGTCACGACCATTTCCAGGGCGGACATTACACGTTTGCGATGGCAAAAGCGCCGATTGAACAGAAATTTGAGATGGAAGGCTTCGAGGATGTGGAAGCCGGAATTGTTAAATGGCCGATGTCAGTTCTGCGGACCCGTTCCAAGAATCCGGATCGCCTGATTGATCTGGGTGAAAAGGTGCTGCGTGCATGGCGCAGCTATACGGATGAGGATGCCTTTATTTATGCCGAGACGGACGGAGAACCGCACAATACGATCACGCCGATTGCCAGAAAGAACGGCGATTTCTACGAGCTGGATCTGGTGCTCCGCAATAACATCACGACGGATGAGTATCCGCTTGGTGTTTACCATCCGCACGCGAAGCTGCATCACATCAAGAAAGAAAATATCGGTCTGATCGAGGTCATGGGTCTGGCGGTGCTCCCGTCCAGATTGAAACAGGAGCTTGCCGATCTGGCGGAGGCGATCCTTTCCGGAGGAGATATCCGTTCCAATCCGGAGCTTGAAAAGCATGCGGACTGGGTGGATGAGTTCCTGACGAAGTATGAGCATATAACAAGTGAAAATATAAACGAAATCCTGCAAAAAGAGGTAGGTCTTGTCTTTGAGCAGGTACTGGAAGACGCGGGCGTATATAAGTGTACGCCGGAAGGCAGGGAGGCATTTGCCCGGTTCCTGCGCTCAGTGGGCTTCCGATAAAGAGGAGATAATGGAGAGAGATTTATTTTTAAGAAAATATCGGATTGAACAGGAAGACTTTGACGCGGCGGGCGTTTCCTGGGAGGAATTGACTGCGATCGCGGATCATTATGCGACGATCGAGGGAAAGCTGCGGGAGATTGGCAAGGATTTTGTAGATAAGTATCTGTATGATATTGAAAAAGCGGGGATCCATTCCTACCGTTACCGTACCAAGGCACCGGGGCATCTGCTGGAGAAGATCATCCGCAAGAAAAAAGAGCAGCCGGAGAAATTTGCCCAGCTGGGAGTTGATAATTACTGGAAATACGTGACGGACCTTATCGGTATCCGTGTATTCTTCCTGTACCGTGAGGATTGGCGTCATTTCCATGAATACATCACATCGGCGTTTGAAAATGCTCCGGAGCAGTATGTAAAAGACCGTGAGCGCGATTTTGACAACGATGAGACACATTGCTACATTGCAGAGCGTCCGAAGGTATACCGCCGAAACGGGGACAGCCGGATCTACGATGAAAATGTGATCGAAATCAAGTCAGGCGGTATCTACCGTTCCCTTCACTACATCATCAAATACCGCGGTTACTACGTCGAGATTCAGGCGAGAACGCTGTTCGAGGAGGGATGGAGTGAGGTTGACCACGACATTGTTTATCCGTACCACAAGGACGACGTGATGCTGCGCGATTTCTCCCGTCTGTTAAACCGGCTCTCCGGCATGGCGGATGAAATGAGCTCGTATTTCCGCCGGATGAAGGTGGAGAAGGAGTTTGAAGAGGTCCTGCTCGGAGAAGATAAGGAAGACAAAGAGGCGAAGCTGCTCGCAAGTATGCGGGAGCTGCTGGGGAAAGAAGAACGATAAGGAATAGGGAAAAGATAACTGGATCAAAAAACAGGCATTGGAATGCTTGCTATCCACACAGTGGTGGATGAAGAGCATTTCAATGCCTGTTTTATGGAGCTATACTTATAGATCCAGCTTCAAATCGCCTTCCTTGATCCATCCAGCTTTCCGGCAAAGTGCGCCGAAGAACAGGGTCAAAACAGCCGGAAGCACGAAGCAGATGAGCAGGATGCCCGGCCACATCATCGAATTTCCACTTCCCTGCATGGCGGTGTAGATGCCGATCGGTCCGACGAGACCGCAGGTTCCCATGCCGGAACCGGCTGGAATATTTTCCAGATGGAAGACCATCGTGGAGAGCGGACCGGTGACCATCGAGGCGAGTGTCGGTGGAATCCAGATTTTCGGGTTCCGGACGATATTTCCCATCTGGAGCATCGAGGTTCCGAGTCCCTGTGCCAGAAGACCACCCCATTTATTTTCACAGAAGCTTAAAACGGCAAATCCGACCATCTGCGCGCAGCAGCCTGCGGTGGCGGCACCGCCTGCCAGACCGTCGAGGCTTAACATGATGCAGATTGCCGCACTGCTGATCGGAAGCGTCAGGGCGATGCCGATCAGGGCAGAAACCAGAATACCCATGAAAAGCGGCTGCATGACGGTCGCTGTCTTCACCAGATTTCCGAAAGCGGTCATGAATGCAGAGACGCCCGGACCGACAAACTGTGCGGCCAGGATACCGGAGATGATGGTGACGCCCGGGGTGACGAGAATATCAACCGGTGTCTCTTTGGAGACGATTTTTCCAAGCTCGGCTGCGATGATGGTGGCAACGAGCGCGCCGACCGGACCGCCGAGTTCATTGCCCGCGATGCCGACGGTAGCGGCGGAGAAAAGGACGAGCGTCGGTGCCTTTAAGGCGTAGGCAATCGAGACGCCGAGCGCCGCACCGGTCGCGCTCTTGGCGTAGCCTGCGATTGTAGTAAAAATTACAACGCCTGTTTTTTCCCCCAGCGTGCCGAAAATGGTACCGATCAGAAGAGAAGCAAACAGACCAAATGCCATCGCGCCCAGCGCATCGATGAGATACGTCTGAACGGAGATGACAACCTGCTTCCGTTTCAGAAAAGCTTTCACACGTTCCATATTGATAGAACCTCCCAGAGTAAAATAATTGTGAACGGAATGAATCGTTTCAGCCATTCCGGTCAAATCCATGACAGTCAAATAAATGGCTTACACCTGTCTTGACAGGTGTAATGGACGTTTGTATTTTAACACGAAATGGAGAAAATACAAGAGAAAATATAGAAAAAAGTAAAAAAGTTATGGTACAATAAAAAATAATTGACGAGGTGTTTTCGAAAAAGTATGTTCAATCCGAGGGGAGGTATTTCATGCAGAGACGAATTTGTCCGATTTGCGACCATCCGATCAAGTATGGTCATTATTGTTCTTTTTGTAAACAGTGGATCCGGAATCCTAACTATGTCAATGCAACTTATTATCTGAATGAGCGTCACCCGGCGCATGAGACGGACTGTGAGTATCACAATGCGGGATCTGCCTCGTGGGAAACGAGTGCAAGGACAGGCACAGATGCCATCCGCACGCTTGCGGACCGGGCGAAGGCATATTCCCAGACGCAGAAAGCAGCAGGCGCAGGCAGACAGGCATCCGTTCGGACACAGAACCAGAACAGTATGTCGTATCAGACAACGCAGAGACGAAGCGCGGTGCAGCAAGGAAAAAATCAGAAAAAGAAGGGGAAAATGAGCCTTGTGCTGGTGATTTTACTGATTTTGTTTGCTTTGTCTGGAATTAATTATCTGTATCGTATGTTTATGTATTTTATTTGGTTCCTATAGATTTTACCTATGACAAGGTATAGAAAATCAATCCAGAAGATAGCTGCCGGAAGTCTGGCGTTCATTGGGGAAATATGGTATACTGGGCAAAAATCATATAGAATACATAGGCAATAGAGGTCCGGGGCAGAACCGGACGAAATGATGAGAACAGGAGATAAATACGATGAAGATTAAGGATATTTTAGCCAAAGGACAGCCGACGCTTTCGTTTGAAGTGTTCCCGCCGAAGGAGGAGAGCAACTTCGCTTCCGTTGAGAAAGCGGCGCTTGAGATTGCAAAGTTAAATCCGTCATTTATGAGCGTGACCTACGGAGCAGGCGGCGGCACAAGCCAGTATACGGTCCAGATCGCATCGGATATCCAGAGTACCTGCCAGGTGCCGGCGCTGTCACATCTGACCTGCGTCTCCTCGACCCGTGAGAAGGTGCACAGTGTCCTGCGCGAGATTCAGGCACACGGAATTGAGAATGTCCTGGCACTTCGCGGCGATATTCCGAAAGACGGCAAGGTAGAAAAAGATTATCAGTATGCATCCCAGCTGATCCGCGAGATCCGTGAGACCTGCCCGGATCTGTGCATCGGCGCAGCCTGCTATCCGGAGGGACATGTGGAATCGGTCAACAAGACGGTGGATATCGGGCATTTGAAAGAAAAAGTGGAAGCGGGCTGTGATTTTGTGACGACCCAGATGTTCTTTGACAATAATATCCTTTATAATTACCTGTACCGTATCCGAGAAAAAGGAATCACGGTTCCGGTTGTCGCAGGCATCATGCCGGTGACAAACATAAGTCAGATCAAGCGCATCTGCAGCATGTCCGGCACCTACCTTCCGGCACGCTTCAAGGCGATCGTAGATCGTTTTGGTGATAACCCGGCAGCGATGAAGCAGGCAGGTATCGCCTATGCAACTGAGCAGATCATCGATCTGATTGCGAACCATGTAAATGGAATCCATGTATATTCGATGAATAAACCGGATGTAGCGGCGCAGATTAAGAACAACCTGTCGGAGATTCTGTAATGGCAGAAGTCAATCGGAGAGAAATATATCGGTATTTAGGAATTAAAGGGCAGCAGGAGCCGGATCTGCAGACGAAAGATCTGGTGGAGGACTGTCTGGAAGAATTAGAGCGATCCGTCAACTGCCGGAGCTTTTACAGACGATATCCGCTGACGATGCTGCCAGATTCAGAACTTGATTTTACGTGTTTTAAAGTAAAAAGCCGGGCGCTCAGCCGCAATTTAAAGGACTGCCAGGAGGTCATCCTTTTTGCGGCGACGCTGGGTGCTGGTGTGGATCTGCTTCTGCGCCGATACAGCCGTCTTTCGATGAGCCGGGCGGTTGTTCTGCAGGCGTGCGCGGCGGCACGGATTGAGAGTTACTGCAATGAAATCAATGACAAATTAAAAGCGGAGGCAGCAGAAGAAGGACTCTATCTGCGTCCCCGCTTTTCGCCAGGTTATGGAGATCTGCCGCTTTCGTGCCAGCCGGATTTCTGCCGGGTACTGGAAGCGGAAAAGACGGTGGGGATTACATTGACGGAAAGTTTTTTAATGATGCCGTCCAAGTCGGTGACGGCGGTCATCGGAGTATCGAAGATAGCGGCGGGCTGTGTGAAAGAGGGCTGTGAGGTCTGTTCAAACAAAAACTGCCTGTACCGGAGAGATAAATAAGTAAGAAACAAAAACAGAGAGGAAGCTGACATGGGTATACGGGAAGATTGGAACGATAAAATACTGATATTTGACGGAGGAATGGGAAGTCTTTTGCAGGGAGCCGGGCTGAAACCGGGCGAACTGCCGGAAACCTGGAATATCAAGCATCCGGAGGTCCTGGTAAAGATCCATGAGGATTATCTGAACGCGGGTGCGAATATTATTTTATCGAATACATTCGGCGCGAACCGCCTGAAATACAATGAGACAGCCGAGTTTAATCTGGATGAGATCGTGGATGCGGCGATGAAAAATGCCCGGACAGCGGTAGAACACTGCGGCCGTGGTTATGTAGCGCTGGATCTGGGACCGACCGGACGCCTTTTAAAGCCAATGGGCGATCTGGACTTTGAGGAGGCGGTCTCCATCTATACCGAGGTGGTAAAGGCAGGCGTGCGCGGTGGCGCGGATCTGATTCTGATCGAGACGATGAGCGACACGTATGAACTCAAGGCAGCGGTTCTGGCGGCAAAGGAAAATTCCGATCTTCCAATCTTTGCAACCACAATTTTCGATGGAAAAGGCAAACTTTTAACCGGCGGAACACCGAAGTCCGTTGTGGCACTTTTGGAAGGTCTGGGCGTGGATGCGCTCGGAATCAATTGTGGATTAGGTCCGGTTCAGATGAAGCCGATTGTGGAAGAACTGCTTCGGTATGCGTCAATCCCGGTGGTTGTCAATCCAAATGCGGGACTTCCGCGAAGCGAGGGAGGAAAGACCGTATATGATATTGATCCGCCAGAATTTGTCGAGGAAATGAAAGGAATGCTGGAGATGGGGGTTTCGGCAGTCGGGGGCTGCTGTGGTACGACCCCGGAGCACATCCGTCTGCTGGCAGAGATGTGTAAGGGCAGAACGAGAAAGCCGATCGAGCCGAAAAATGACACTCTCATCACTTCCTACGCGTCGGTAGTTGAGATGGGAACCGATCCGGTCATTATTGGCGAGCGCATCAATCCGACCGGAAAATCAAAATTCAAACAGGCGCTGCGCGATCACAACCTGGAATATATCCTGCGCGAGGCGATCACCCAGCAGGAAAATGGCGCTGCGGTGCTTGACGTCAACGTGGGACTGCCGGAGATCGATGAAGTGGCGATGATGCGCGAGGTCGTACAGGAATTGCAGGCGGTGACCGAGCTTCCGCTGCAGATTGATACGACTGACACAGAGGCGATGGAACAGGCGCTGCGTATTTATAATGGAAAGGCACTGATTAACTCTGTCAATGGCAAACAGGAGGTCATGGACGCTGTATTTCCGCTGGTAAAACATTACGGCGGCACGGTGGTTGCGCTGACGATCGACGAGGAAGGCATTCCGGCGACGGCGGACGGACGTATGGCGATCGCGCGGAAAATCTGTGCGGAGGCGGAAAAGTATGGCATCCAGAAAAAAGACATCGTGATCGATGCGCTCTGTATGACGATCAGCTCCGAGCCGACCGGCGCGCTGGTGACACTGGAGACGGTGCGCCGTGTCCGCCAGGAACTTGGCTGCAATACGATTCTCGGTGTTTCCAATATTTCCTTCGGATTACCGCAGCGTGAGATTGTCAACTCCAATTTCTTTACGATGGCGATGCAGAGCGGTCTGACCGCGGCGATCATCAATCCAAATTCGGCTGCAATGATGCGTTCTTATTATAGTTACCGGGCTCTGGCAGCACTGGATGAACACTGCGGCGATTATATTGAGCAGGCAGCGCGGCTGGCGATTCCAAAGGCAGGTGCGGGCGGAGCTTCCGGCGCAGGTGCAGCAGGCAGCGCAGGTTCGGGTGCCCCGGCGGCAGGTGCAGCTGGAGCTTCCGGCAGTGCGGACACTGGCAGCCAGGCATCCGGTCCGGAGCATCAGCTTACGGTCAGTGTGGAGAGAGGTTTAAAAGAGCAGGCGGCATCGGCAGCCGGGGAACTCTTAAAGACCATGGATTCCTTGACCGTCATCAATTCCTGCATGATCCCGGCACTTGATAAGGTCGGAAAGGGTTTTGAGGCAGGCACCGTCTTTCTGCCGCAGCTTCTGATGAGTGCGGAGGCGGCAAAATCGGCATTTGAGGTCATCAAAAACCAGATGGAGTCCTCCGGGGAAGCAGGAGAGAAGAAGGACAAGATCGTGCTGGCGACCGTCAAGGGCGATATTCATGACATTGGAAAAAATATCGTAAAAGTATTATTGGAGAATTACAGCTATGATGTGCTGGATTTAGGTAAGAACGTAGCTCCGGAGGCGATCGTGGAAGAGACGATCAAGAACCATGTAAGACTGGTCGGTCTGTCCGCCCTGATGACGACCACCGTGCCGAGCATGGAGGAGACGATCAAGCAGCTCCGCAAGGAAGCACCGTGGGCGAAAGTCATGGTCGGCGGCGCGGTTCTGACCCAGGAATACGCGGATATGATCGGAGCAGATGCGTATTGCCGCGATGCGATGGCGTCTGTTAATTATGCGCAGCAGGTGCTGGTCTAACGCTTGACAGTCTGCCTTACTTAGACTAAAATTAGGGTAATTAAAACTAAGAATTGACGAGGGAGGGACAGCTATGGTATCGAAGAAAGTGAAAGTGGTTAATCCATCGGGACTTCACCTGCGGCCGGCTGGCGTGCTTTCGCAGACCGCGATGAAATTTAAGAGCCGGACTCTGATTGAGTGCGGGGAGAAACATATTGTGGCAAAGAGCGTGCTGAACGTGATGGCAGCGGGTATCAAGTGCGGCACCGAGATCACGGTTGCCTGCGACGGACCGGATGAGGAAGAAGCGCTGAAGACGATTACCGAGGCGATCGAGAGCGGACTCGGAGAAGAACTGGAACAGTAAGGTATTAGCCATTGCCTGCACAGTGTGCGGACGGTGACACACATATCAGAACCAGAGGGGGATATCGCAGAACGGCAGAAATTGCAGTTGTGCAGGTATCCCTTTTTAGATGGAAAAGAGGGGTTTTTATGGAACTGAAAATTTACGAACACAAAGCGCAGTATTATGAAACCGACCAGATGGGAATCATTCACCATGCAAATTACCTACACTGGTTTGAGGAAGCGCGGATCGACATGATGGAGCAGATGGGAATGGGATATGACATCATGGAAAAACAGGGGATCATAAGCCCGGTGCTGTCGGTTCACTGCGATTATAAGAGCATGGCGCGGTTTGGCGAGACGGTGCAGGTGCTGGTTCAGATGAAGGAGTACAACGGCATCCGCATGACGCTGGAATACACGGTTCTTGACAAGGAAACGGGCGCAATCCGCTGCGTGGGCGAGAGCCGCCATTGTTTCCTGACCCGCGACGGAAAGCCGGTTTCCCTGAAACGCAACTATATCGAGATGGATCGTGCGTTTAGGGAATACAGCGAACAGAGCCAAAAAGAAGAGTAAATGCTGACTGGTTCGAACATGGACTGCCAGAGTAGTCTTGGTGTAACTGTTCACGGGTAGGCACTTTTGGAACCGAAAGTGCCGTAAGAAAACGTGGTGGCAGCAGGAATTTGCCGTATTTAAATGCGAAGCCACGGCAAATTCCGTTACTGGGCACGTATGCGTGAACAGTAACGTCCTGGTGCGGAAATGACAGATGCGCTTATAAAGTGCTTGAAAAGCGGGAAAATTGTGGTATGATGTAAAAGATAAAAAAAGAAACGCAGAGTAGGAATACAGGCGTTAAGTGCCGGTTGAACAGGGAGTTGTCAGCCGGACGAAGAGACCCTTCGGGGTTTCGCGGTCAGTATTCCGCATCCCGCTGCATCGTTGATACAATCTATCTCCTGATGTGGTTCGAGAGATCTGCAGAAAAGGAGGTATTTTTTTATGAAAAAATTTGCAGTATGTTATCAGGCATCCTTTCAGGAACTGAAACACGTGAAAACACTCACGACTGCCGCCATGCTGATGGCTGTCTCCGTTGTTCTGGGATACTTCACGATTGAGGCTGGTCCGTATTTGAAAATCGGATTCGGCGGTGTGGTCAACCAGTTTGTCTACTACCTCTTCGGTCCGGTGGCTGGAGCGGTCTATGGCGGAGTCTTGGACCTGGTCAAATATGTCGTAAAGCCGACGGGGGCATTTTTCCCGGGATTTACGCTGAATGCGATGCTGGGCGGCGTGCTGTATGGCACAATTCTGTATCGGAAACCGCTTACTTTCCGCCGGGCGCTCTGGGCGGATCTGGTGGTGGCGCTGATCTGCAACATATTTTTGAACACACTCTGGCTTAGCATGATGTCTGGAAAAGCAATGATGGTGCTTCTGCCGATGCGTGTGCTTAAGAATCTCATCAAGTGGCCGGTGGATGCAGCACTCTTTTATCTGATTGCAAAACGGATGGAGAGTCTTGGGCTTGTGCGGATGATCCGTAAATTCCAGGCGGAGTGATGCTGGAGGATTTGTTTTGAGCAAAAGGAAACATACATGGACAGCGAAAGTCTGCGGGCACGGTGGCTGCATGCCATGAAAGGAACCGTTTATGAAAAAATGCATTATGCATGATGGAGGAAAACAGATGAGAGAAAAAGCAGTTTCGCGGAGCCGGGAACATTCGAAGGATGTGGCGCTTTGCGGTCTGTTTGCGGCGCTGGTCGCCGTGGGGGCATTTATCAAGGTTGTCATTCCGACCGGCGCAGATACCATGAACTTCACCTTGCAGTGGTTTTTCGTGATGCTGGCAGCATTTCTGCTGGGCTCCAGACGGGCATTTACCAGTGTGGGTGTCTATTTGCTGATTGGACTTGCGGGCGTCCCGATCTTTGCACGCGGCGGCGGTCCGGCGTATCTGCTGCGCCCGACCTTTGGTTTTCTGCTGGGATTTCTCCTTGCGGCGTGGGTTATGGGAAAGGTCTGTGAATGTTTGAATTCCTGGAAAATGGGAGCGCTGATGACGGCGGCGACGGCTGGATATGTGGTATATTATGGAATGGGAATGGTTTATTTCTATCTGATTACCCATCTCGTAACCCTGCAGCCGATCGGCTGGAAAGCGATTGTGCTGGTTTACTGCCTGCCGGAGATGCCGGCGGATTATATTCTCTGCATTCTGGCGGCGATCATGGCAAGACGGCTGCGCCCGATGGTACAGGCGTATCTGTAGAGAAAAATGAATAGGATATAAAAAAAGACAGACAGTCTGAATGCGGTGCAGCAAACGGGCTGTCTGTTTTTGTCTCATAGAAAACGTTACTGTACACGCATACGTGCCCAGTAACGGCACATTCTTTTGTAACGCTGCCAGTTGTGTTTGCCCCTATCATTTTTGCAGAAAATATGATAAGATGTACGGAGATTACGACAGGGGAAGGTTTGAGCGTTACAGGTTTTGGTTTTGGAAACCGTCTGAGAGGATGCAAAAACGAAAACCAGCGAACTGTCAGAATCCAACCTGATAAAAAGGAGAAGTATGTATGAGTGAGAATTGCAGTCATAATTGTTCAAGCTGCGGCGAAACGTGTGCCAGCCGGACGATGGAAAGTTTCCGGGTGCCGTTAAATCCGCAGAGTTCAGTTAAAAAAGTAATTGGCGTAGTCAGCGGCAAGGGCGGCGTCGGAAAATCTCTGGTGACATCCCTGATGGCATGTAAGATGCGTGCGAGAAACAACCGCGTTGGCATTCTCGATGCAGATATTACAGGACCGTCGATCCCGAAGGCATTTGGCATTCACGGCATGGTAGGTGTGACAGCGGATCAGCTGATGCTGCCGCGCACGACCTCGACGGGGATAGAGATTCTTTCTTCGAACCTGATTCTGGAGCATGAGACGGATCCGGTAATTTGGCGTGGACCGGTTGTGGGCGGCGTGATTAAGCAGTTCTGGAGTGAGGCACTCTGGAAGGACATTGATTATATGTTTGTCGATATGCCTCCGGGAACCGGCGATGTGCCGCTGACTGTATTTCAGTCCCTGCCGCTGGCAGGTATTATCATTGTGACTTCCCCGCAGGAGCTGGTTTCGATGATCGTGGCAAAAGCGGTCAACATGGCGAAGAAGATGGATATCCCGATTCTGGGACTGGTTGAAAACATGAGTTATCTGGAATGTCCGGACTGCGGAAAGAAGATTTCTGTGTTCGGCGAAAGCCATATCGAGGAGACGGCAGACGAGTATGAGATTCCGGTGCTTGCGAAGATTCCGATCGATCCGTCGATTGCGTCCAAGGTGGACGAGGGGCTGGTTGAGTATGTGGAATCCCCATGGCTGGATGCGGCGGCTGACGCAGTTGAGAAGGCATAAAAGAATTATATAGAAGAGGTGGAAGAATACAAATGAATATTGCTCAGAATCCTAACAGCGAGCTGAGCCATTTCGCGGTCAATACGCCTCAGGTATTTGAGATTCCTGAGACATTCCGGGAGACGGCAAGGCAGTTTCAGGAAGCGATGATGCAGTACAGCTGCGCGATTCGAGAGTTTAAGACGAAGCTGGAAGTGCTCAACGATGAGCTTTCCATGCGGAATGCAAGAAACCCGATCGAGATGATCAAGGCGAGAGTGAAGAAGCCGAAGAGTATTGTAGAAAAACTGCAGCGGCGCGGACTTCCGCTTTCGATCGAATCGATGGAGTCCAACCTGGATGATATAGCGGGTGTCCGTGTGATATGTTCGTTTGTGGACGATATTTACGAGATCAGCCGGATGCTGGAACGCCAGGATGATGTGACCATCATTGCGATCAAGGATTATATCAAGGCGCCGAAGGAAAACGGCTACCGCAGCTACCACATGATCGTGGAAGTACCGGTATTCTTTTCAAGCAGTAAGAAAAATATCCGTGTGGAAGTCCAGATCCGCACGATCGCCATGGATTTCTGGGCGAGTCTGGATCACCAGCTCAAGTATAAAAAGCAGCTGGATGCCCAGGAAGCCGCAGAGATCGGTGCGGAGCTGAAAAAGTGTGCGGATGTCATCGCGGAGACGGATTGCAAGATGTTAAGCATCCGTCAGAAGATTGAGGAAAAACATCCGACGCAGGAAGAATATCGTGATGTAAACGAATAGATCATGTATCGGGGTGCTTTTGGCGGCTGAAGCGCCTGCCATATCTTTAATACATAAAATAGGACAGGGTTTCGGTAATTCGGAACCCTGCTTTTTTATAGATCGAGAGTGCCGGATAATTGTCACTGCTGACGTGAAGAACAATCCGGGTGCAGCCGCGCGCGATCAGATCGTTTAAGACCAGACAGAAAGCAGCTTCACCGATTCCCAGTCCGCGGCAGAGGTCATGGACCCGGAAGCCGTAGAAACAGGCATGAAATGTACCGGGAACGTCCGGGACGGGCTGCATACGCGCCATGCACACGGCAGCCGGAGAGCACATCGGATCCGGCGGAGTCTCTAAAAATTCATAGGTCAGAATTGTAACGGCCGGATCTGGATCATCGGCGCTGTGGAAGCAGTCCCAGCAACTGTCGGGATCAACACTTTCGTTGACGTCACCTTCCGGTGCAGAAGTGCAGGTAAAGGTAAGCGGGCGTTTTTCAACCATGGGAGAGTCAAAGCGTTCGGCCGCCGGGTCAAAGTCCCATTTCATCTGATATTCCTGATCGACGCGGTCAGCGTGAATGGCTTTCATCGTGGCAGCCGTATCAGCGGATTCCGGGTCAACCGGAAATAGAATATCGTGCTCACCGGAGATGTCGCAGGCTTTTTCTAAGAGTGCGGCAAAATATCCGCGTCGGCGCAGGGAAGGGCGGGTGAAGGCGATGCATTCGACGGGTTCCTCGTCCGAAGAGCCATCCGGTGGAAGGATCATTCCCATGATGGCTGCAAGTGTCTCTGATTCATCCAGAAGAAGCAGGAAACAATTTCCGTCTTCAAATGGAAAAGAAATGTGGATTGGCTGCGTCTTCTGGCATTCATTCAACAGTGCCAGGATCTGTTCTGCCTGTCTGGCAGAGAGTGAGTTTGTCTGAATTAAATTCATAACTTCTAATCCTTTCTTTCTTGCAATACAAAGTGTACCAGCTACAAAAGCAGCTGAGAAGATAAGTCTTTCATAAAGATAAACGTATTTGCGGATAAAAACTTCACGTTTTTTGGATCGAAAATGTCTGGATTTTCCAAATCGGAAAAGCTTACCTGTATCGTATAAAAAAGACGCAAAAAATTCAAGGAAATTGACAGAATTTATGCTAATTTTCATATTGTCCTATAAATTTGAGAGTGATAGAATAGAGGCATTAATACGAAAGGCGAAGACATCATGAAGTACTTGAAAGAAGTGACAATTATTTTTGGTATCACAATGCTGGGAGAATTTTTGAACTATCTGCTTCCGTTTCCGGTTCCGTCTGGCGTATACGGATTGTTCATTCTTCTACTTATGCTTTGCACAGGAGCATTACATACAGAAGATGTGGCGGAAGTGGGAGATTTCTTCCTGGATACGATGCCGATTATGTTTATACCGGCAGGTGTGGGCCTGCTTGACAGCGTGCAGGAGGCGGAGTCCATCCTGGTGCCGCTGACAGTGATTACCGTGATTTCGACGGTATTTGTTATGGTTGCGACCGGGTGCGTGGCGCAGAGCATTATCCGCAGAAAGAATAAAGGGGGTGCAAAAGCATGAATGGACTGATTCATTCTTCTCTTTATTTTGGAATGCTGGTCAGCGTCGGCGCGTATATGCTGGGCGTCTGGCTGAAAAAGAAGACCGGCTGGGCGATTTTAAATCCGCTGCTGGTTGCAATTATAGTTGTGATTGCATTTTTATCTGTTTTTCATATAGAATATAAGGAGTACAACCGCGGTGCGGTGTATCTGAGCTATTTTCTGACACCGGCGACGGTCTGTCTGGCGATTCCGCTGTATAAGCAGCTGGAGCTTTTGCGCCAGCACCTGATTGCGGTTGCTTCTGCAATCGTGGCAGGGGTAGCGGGAAGTGTCGGCAGTATCTATGTGATGTGCCGTTTCTTTCGACTGGAGCATACGCACTATGTGACATTGCTTCCAAAGTCCATTACGACGGCGATTGGCATGGGCGTCAGCGAGGAAGCGGGCGGTATCGTGACGCTGACGGTTATCAGCATTATAATTACAGGAATTTTGGGAAATATTATAGCCGACTGGCTGTTTCAGATATTTAAAATTGAAGAGCCGATCGCGAAGGGGCTGGCACTTGGAACGGCAGCCCATGCGATTGGAACGGCAAAGGCACTGGAATTAGGCGAGATCGAGGGTGCGATGAGCAGCTTGTCAATTGCGGTCGCCGGTCTTTTGACCGTAGTGGTAGTACCACTGATGTCGGGACTGATTTAAAGGTGGTGCTGAAACGGTCAGAATTTGTATAGAAATTGGAATGCACATAGAAAGGCAGAGAAAAAGATACTGCGGGTCATGCGCATGATAACGGCAGCAAAAAGATAGGAGGGGAGCAGGTATGATGAATTTGTATGAGGCGATAGGATGTCGCCATTCAGTTCGAAAATACACCGATCGGGAGGTCACGGAGAAGCTGCGTGGGCAGATCCTGTCCTATTTTGATAAGACCTCCCGGTTAAATGACCGGATCCGGGTTGAGGCAGTGATATTCGACAATACAAAGAAAAAAGCCGATGTCCACGGACTCTGGAAGGTGGATGCTCCCTACTATCTGGCGATCTATTCGGACCAGGAGGAAGGCTGCGAGCGCAATGCCGGTTATCTGATGGAGCAGATGGTGCTCTATATGACGGCAAAAGGGATTGGAACCTGCTATTTGGGCAGCGTGCAGCCGGCGCAGAAGGTGCGCGGCGGCAAACGCTGCCTGATGATGGTCGCATTCGGCTACCCGGAGGGCAAGCTCTACCGTGAAAGCCCGCTGGCAAAGCGCCTCCCGCTCAATGAACTCTGTATTTTCAAGGAAGAAGCCGGAGAGCAGATGAAGACGATTCTCCGTGCGGCGCGTCTCGCACCGTCCGCGATGAACACCCAGCCGTGGCGCTTCATCGTCTATTCCGACCGAATCTATGTGTTCGCCCTAAAAACCCGCTTTCCGGGCAAGAGCTTCCATGCGATGCGCGAATTCAGCATCGGCATCATGCTCTCCCACATTATGCTCGCCGCCGAAGAGCTCTGGATGGAACTTCAGACGGAGACGGAGGAACATTTTGCGGCTAAAAGTTACAAAAATGGAGATTATGTGGCGACGTTGACGCTGCATTAGATGCATTGATTCATTGTATTAAATGTTGAAATAGTTTATATTTAAGCAAGAAAAACTAATTTTACAATTTTAAAACTAATTATTCAAAGAAACGATACACCCAAGAAAAAAGCGCGCCAGCC
>NZ_FR895066.1:40960-51998 GCF_000434655.1 Clostridium sp. CAG:43
CATAAGCAAAAACCCTTTTTTCCTTGCTCCGTGCCCTTGAAAGCGCCCTCCACTTATGATAAAATAAGTTGATTATTTATGAGAGATACTCTGGAGGAGAACGTGATGGTTAGTAAATTGATTGAGAAGATTCAGAAGACAAAGGCACCGATCTGTGTAGGACTGGATCCGATGCTTGGATATATTCCGGAGCACGTGAAGGAAAAAGCATTTGCGGAGTTCGGAGAGACCCTGGAAGGAGCGGCAGAGGCGATCTGGCAGTTTAACTGTGCGATCGTGGATGCGACGGCTGATCTGATTCCGGCGGTCAAACCGCAGATTGCGATGTATGAGCAGTTTGGCATCGAAGGTCTGAAAGCGTATGACCGGACTGTCAAATACTGCCAGCAGAAGGGCTTAATTGTCATTGGAGACATCAAGCGCGGCGACATCGGTTCCACATCGGCTGCCTACGCAACCGGTCATCTCGGCAGCGTGAAGGTTGGAAATACGACCTGTTCCGCGTTCAATACCGAGTATGTGACGGTCAATCCGTATCTGGGAACCGACGGCGTGAAACCATTTGTGGACGAGTGCAACGCATCCGACCGCGGTATCTTTGTACTGGTAAAGACTTCTAACCCATCCAGCGGCGAGTTCCAGGATCGTCTGGTGGACGGTCGCCCGCTTTATGAGCTGGTAGCGGAGAAGGTCGTTGAGTGGGGGGAGGCTTCCATGGATGGCGACTACAGTAATGTAGGCGCAGTTGTGGGCGCAACTTACCCGGAGATGAGCAAGATTCTGCGTAAGCTGATGCCGAAGACTTACTTTCTGGTTCCGGGTTATGGCGCACAGGGCGGTACGGCAGAAGACTTAAAATACTGCTTTAACGAGGATGGACTGGGCGCGATCGTCAATTCTTCCCGCGGTATCATCGCGGCATACAAGAAAGACGCATACGCCAAATTCGGTCCGGAGCATTTTGCGGACGCATCGAGACAGGCTGTCATCGATATGATTGCGGACATCGGACGTGTACTGTAAGGAGGAGCTCATGGCACAGAAGAAAGAGACAGCAGTTGTATATAGTCAGGAAGAACTGGTACCTGGCATTTTCAGTATGTGGATCGTGACGGACATAGCGGACGAGGCAAGACCGGGACAGTTTATCTCGGTCTACAGCCAGGACGGTTCCAGACTTCTTCCGCGCCCGATCAGTATCTGCGAGGCAGATCCGGATGAAGGACGCCTGCGGATCGTATACCGGATTGCCGGTAAAGGAACGGATGAATTTTCCAAATATGTTTCCGGAGACCCGATCGATATCATGGGACCTCTGGGAAATGGTTTCCCGCAGGAGGGCGAAAATGTATTTCTGATCGGCGGCGGTATCGGTGTTCCGCCGATGCTTGAGATGGCGAAACAGTTAAACTGCGAAAAACAGATCATTTTAGGATACCGGGATAAAAATCTCTTCCTCCGGGATGAATTTGAGGCATATGGAGAAGTCTTTGTGGCGACCGAGGACGGAAGCGTCGGCACGAAGGGCAATGTTCTGGACGCGATCCGGGAGCAGAACCTGACGGCGGATGTGATCTACGCCTGCGGACCGACCCCGATGCTGCGCGCCATCAAGGAGTATGCGGCAGAAAAGGGAATCAAGTGCTATATTTCCCTGGAGGAGAAGATGGCATGTGGAATCGGCGCCTGTCTGGCATGTGTCTGCCAGTCGAAGGATGTAGACCACCACAGCAATGTACACAACAAGCGGATCTGCAAGGATGGTCCCGTATTTTTAGCCGAGGAGGTAGAATTATGAGACAGATGGCAGTCAATCTTGCGGGTGTAGAGCTTAAAAACCCGGTCATGACGGCATCCGGAACCTTTGGTTCAGGGGCAGAGTACGGCGAGATGGTTGATCTGAACAAGCTCGGCGCGGTTGTGACCAAGGGTGTGGCAAATGTGCCGTGGCCAGGCAATCCGACCCCGCGTATTGCGGAGGTGTACGGCGGCATGATCAACGCGATCGGCTTACAGAATCCGGGGTATGATTTATTTGCATCGAGGGATATCCCGTTTTTACGTCAGTATGATACGAAGATTATCGTCAATGTATGTGGAAAAACGACGGAAGATTACGTCGATGTAGTGGAAAAACTGGCGAGCCAGCCGGTCGATATGCTGGAGATCAACATTTCCTGCCCGAACGTCAAGGAGGGCGGCATCGCATTTGGACAGGATCCGAAAGCAGTGGAGGCGATCACCCGCGAGGTAAAACGCCATGCGAAACAGCCGATTATCATGAAGCTCAGCCCGAATGTTACCGACATCACGGAGATGGCGAAGGCAGCCGAGGCAGGCGGTGCGGATGTGCTGTCCCTGATCAACACACTGACTGGCATGAAGATCGATATCAACCGGAGAACCTTTGCGGTAGCCAACCGTACCGGCGGTCTGTCCGGCCCGGCAGTGAAACCAGTGGCAGTCCGCATGGTTTACCAGGTGGCGCAGGCGGTCAAGCTTCCGATCATCGGCATGGGCGGTATCATGAATGCGGACGATGCGATCGAATTTATTCTGGCAGGCGCAAGCGCGGTGGCAGTCGGTACGGCGAATTTCCATAATCCGTATGCGACGGAGGAGATCGTGAAGGGCATCGACGCCTACATGGAAAAATATGGCATTGAAGATATACATGAACTGATTGGTGCGGTTCGGTAAGATAGGAGAGTATGATGGAACAGTATAAGCAGGAATTTATCAATTTCATGGTAGAGAGCGAAGTGCTCAAGTTTGGCGAATTTACCTTAAAGAGCGGACGTAAATCTCCGTTCTTCATGAACGCGGGTGCATATGTAACCGGTACGCAGCTGCGCCGTCTGGGCGAGTATTACGCCAAGGCGATTCATGACAACTATGGTCTGGATTTCGATGTCCTGTTTGGACCGGCTTACAAGGGAATCCCGCTGGCAGTTGCCACCTCGATGGCGATCAGTGAGCTGTACGGCAAAGAAGTACGTTACTGCTCCAACCGGAAAGAGGTCAAGGATCACGGCGATACCGGCATCCTTCTGGGAAGCAAGTTAAAGGACGGCGACCGCGTCGTTATCATCGAAGATGTAACCACTTCCGGTAAATCCATCGAGGAGACCTTCCCGATCCTCAAATCCCAGGCAGATGTGGAGATCAAAGGTCTGATGGTATCTTTAAACCGTATGGAGCGCGGCAAGGGAGAAAAGTGTGCGCTGGATGAGATCAAGGAACTGTACGGCTTCCCGACCGCAGCGATCGTATCGATGTCAGATGTCGTAGAGTGCCTGTACAACAAGGAGTGCCAGGGCAAGGTCGTGATCGATGATACACTGAAAGCAACGATCGACGCATACTATGAGCAGTACGGTGCAAAATAGAGATTTGGTTCACGGAGCGGCATGCTTGAAATGGGAAATGCCATGCGACGGAGTGTAAGAAGGAGCGGATCGATATGGAAAAGATCTACAAAACGATGCAGGGAACCGGTGTGATTAATATCGTGATTGGAAGCGTGATCATCACGGTAGGGCTGGCAGCCGGTGTGATGGCGATCGTCAGCGGTGCGTTTTTACTGAAACGCAAATCAGATATTACATTCTAAAAATTGGATTTGAAACAGGGCAGATATGCCCAGTCGAAAGAGAAAAACCGTATGACCGGGGACGGTGTACGGTTTTTCTCATTTCTGGCAGTTTATGTGGGGAATTATGTGGAAACGGACAAAAACGCATCAGAAGGTGTGCTGGATATTCTTTGTCGCATACCTGGTGCTTCTTATATATTTTATGTTTTTTTCGGACGGATTCGGGCGCGCGCCGCATGTGGAGTATGCCTATAATCTCGTTTTATTTAAGGAAATCAAACGGTTTTATATTTATCGTGATATAGTGGGGACGGAAGCGTTCCTGTTAAATACGGCTGGCAACGTGGTGTGCTTCATGCCGTTTGGATTTTTCCTGCCGATCATCAGTCCGAGATTTGGAAAATGGTACCTGATGTTGATTCTGAGCTTCCTTCTGACTTTGAGCATCGAGACGATTCAGCTCGTATTCAAGGTGGGAAGTTTTGATGTGGATGATATGTTTTTAAATACGTTAGGTGGAATTGCTGGCTACCTCTGCCAGTGGATTACACGTGCAATTGGGAGGTGTCTGCATGGGACGTCAAACAGATAACCGGATTTCTTATATCCGCAAGCCGATGGCAGAACACGGCTATCTCTGCCTGGGACTGGCGGGAGTCGGTCTGCTGCTGTGCGTGGCAGGGATGGCATTCAGTGTCCGCAGCCAGGGCAATACGCCGGTCGGCGCGCTGTCGATGTGCTTTTCGAGCATATTATTTTCCGTGGCGTCGCTGATGTACGGATGGAAATCTTTTAAAGAAGAAGAAAAAAATTATATATTCGCGAAAATTGGTATGATTTTGTCGGGGCTTCTGGTCATCTGGTGGATTGTGACGATTTTGATTGGCATCCGGGGCTAAGAATGAATGGTTTTTATGCGTGGCTTGCCTGGAATGCCGGACCAATGGAACGCCGGTAAGAGCCTTTGCGGCGGGCGTGGTTTGAAAGTGAAATTTGGTGATGGCAGAAGGAGGAAAATATCTGAACATGAAATATTGGGAACTTTTGAAAGAAGAAAATGAGGCGGTTGCGGAGCGCCATGAGCTCGCGATGGAGCGCATCGGCCATATGAAAGAAGAAGCGACGGTTGGTGAGCCATACCGGGCATTTTTTGAGCGCACCGTCCAGTTTATCGAGCTGATAGAAGAAACCTTCCAGAAACAGATGGATGGGACGCTGGCGGCGATGAGCCAGAAAGAGGCAACAGAATTTAACCGGACGCTTTATGCGGATATACTTCCAGAGGCGTATGGGAAGAGCTTTGCGAACCCGGACTATGCGGCAAAAGAGCTGGGAGAGAACTATGGTCCGTGGCTGTCATTTCTCTATACGGAGATCCGCAGCGCGATCGTTTACGCCTATGAGAGCCGTCTGGTGGATGTGACGGTGTTGGAGGAACTGTTTATTGAGGTTTACAACCTGTTTGAGGGCGGTACTCCGGAGGTGGCGGAGCTTCGCGAGCCGCTCTACTATTTTGTCAGTGATTATTGTGACAGGATGCTTCCGTGGCGGGTGCGTGAGACGCTGGATCCGTCGCTGGATTTTGGAAAATCGATCATCATGGACAGTGATTTAAACGATCTGCGTTATCTGTACCGGTTTGGCGAATATATCTCGGAGACAGAGCTTGCGACGGCACGTTTTATGAATAAGCTGCCAGAGGAGACGGTACGCCGGATGGCAGATACCTACACAGAAGGCTACCGCAAGGGATTTGCGGCGACCGGACGCAGCTATGAGGGCAAGAAAACGGTGCAGATCCGTTACCACATCGGATTTGAGCGCATGATCCGGATGGCAGTGGAAAATTTCCGCGAACTCGGTCTGGAGCCGATCATTGCCCGCGCCTCCATCGGCACGGTGAACCGGATGGCGGCGCGCACGAACGGTTACTATGGCACACCGGCGAACCGCCAGTACGAGTATGATCACCGCTACGACAATGCGGTTTACCTGGACAAGGCCTTTCGTGAGCGGAAACTGTCTATTTTAAAGGTGGCATATGAGACATACAAGGATCTGGCGTCGGTATATGCCGGTCCGGCAGTTGTGGAAACCTTCGGCGAGGCCGGATTTGAGCCGGTCAATGCAGCAGCAGCCTTTTCTTTAAGTGAAAAACAGGAGAAACTGCTGTTATCCTACAGCAATGAGGCGATGCAGATTGTGGACGCGTATATTCCGGGAACGGAGACGAGCTTCACAATCATTGCATTCCCACTTCCGGAGATCGGAGCGGAGTTTGAGGCGGTTTTCAAGGAGACGATCCGCATCAATACGCTGGACTATGAGCTGTACCGCGACATCCAGCAGATCATGATCAACGAACTGGATCAGGCATCTCAAGTTCACATCAGCGGACGCGGCGGCAACCGCACCGATCTGACCGTACAGCTTCACACGCTTGCTGAGCCGACGAAACAGTCGAATTTCGAAAACTGCGTGGCGGATGTAAATATTCCGGTTGGAGAAGTCTTTACCTCCCCGCAGCTTGCTGGGACAAACGGGCTTCTGCATGTCGGCAGCGTCTATATCGGGGAATTTCAGTTCAAAGATCTGGAAATCCGGTTTGAAAATGGTATCGCTGTCTCCTATACCTGCAAAAACTTTGAGACGGAAGAGGAAAATAAGGCGTTAGTGAAACAGATGATCCTAAAAAACCATGAGACGCTGCCGATGGGCGAGTTTGCGATTGGCACCAACACAACTGCGTATGAGGTAGCGCTGCGCTACGGCATTCTCGACAAATTCCCGATTCTGATTGCCGAGAAGATGGGACCGCACTTTGCGGTAGGCGATACCTGCTACAGCTGGATGGAGGACTGCCCGGTCTTCAATCCGGATGGACGCGAGATGGTGGCGCGTGAGAATGAGATTTCAGCAAAACGCAAAGAAAATCCGCAGGAGGCATATTTTGGCTGCCATACGGACATTACAATCCCGTACTCCGAGCTGGATACGATCGAGGCGATTCATCCAGATGGAACGAGTGTAAAGATCATCGCGGGCGGACGGTTTGCGCTGCCGGGGACGGAGAAGCTGAATGAGCCGCTGGAAAAATAAAAAGAAAAAGTCATAGAAAACAGGTTTATTCTCATATAATCTCCTGAAAAGGGATTCCGGAGCAGCCGGATGGGAGATAAAATCAGAAAATGGATAGCCGTTCTGCTGGCAGGAAGTATACTGGCGATGATTCAGTTGGTTCCGGCCGGCGGGGCGGTTTTTGTTCGTGAAAACATAGAAAATAAAGAGATTCTGGGAGAGAAAGAGACTTCTCTACAACAGACCCTTCACGCCCGTGCCTGGGTTCTCATGGATGCGGACAGTGGGCGTATTCTGGCGGAGAAAGATGCGGATACCGCTTATCCGATGGCAAGCACGACGAAGATTCTGACCTGCATTCTCGCACTGGAACAGGGAAATCCCGATGACTGGGTCGAGGTATCAGAGAAAGCGGCCTCCATGCCGGATGTCCAGCTCAATATGCGGGCGGGGGAGCGGTACCGCCTATCGGATCTACTCTATTCCCTGATGCTGGAATCCCACAACGACAGCGCCGTGGCGGTGGCGGAGCATATCGGGGGAAGTGTGGAAGAATTTGCGGAGAAAATGAACCGGAAAGCGTGGGAGATAGGATGTAAGAATGTTTGTTTCGTGACACCGAACGGTCTGGACGTTGCGGATGCGGATGGAAACGAACACAGCGCTTCGGCGGCGGATATGGCGCGGATCATGCGCTACTGCGCGTTCCAGTCGCCGTGCCGCGAAACATTTCTGGAAATTACCCGTACGGCATCACGGACGATTCAGGATGAGTCGGGAAACCGTTCATTTTACCTGGCAAACCATAACGCGCTTTTAAACCAGTGCGCGGAGGTGCTGTCGGGCAAGACAGGATTTACCGGGAAAGCCGGGTACTGTTATGTGGCGGCGTTAAAAAAAGAGGGAAAAGCATTTACGGTGGCGCTTCTCGGCTGCGGGTGGCCACCGCACAAGACGTACAAATGGGCGGATATGCGGAAACTCGATCAGTATGCATTTGATACATATAACTGGTATGATATATTTGACCGGGAGAAAACATTTCCGGAGGTGGAGGTGAGGCGGGGCGTGAAAGGAACGACGGCGCTCACACTGAATCTGCCATCGGAAAAACAGACGTTTCTGATGCTTCTGCGCGCGGACGAGAAGCCAGACATCCGTTATGAGTACCCGACCGAGCTGGAAGCACCGGTTCATGAAGGACAGGAGGTCGGGCAGGCATCCTATTATATTAATGACGAGCAGGTGGCTGCTTATCCGATCTATGCGGCAGAAACAGTGGAGAAGATTGATTATGGGTGGTGTTTAAGACGATGCGTAACTTATTTTGAAAGAGAATTTCAGTCAATGTGGCAGATGTGGGGAGTTTGAGTTGTTATTACTGGGCACGTATGCGTGAACAGTAACGACTTGTTCACAATACTTTTACAAAAATCTGCTTTATTTTGCTGGTTAATTTTGTTATAACTATAGATAGTGTGAATTACTGAGAATCAAGGATCCGGACACGGAAACGTGGAAAGAGAAAGAGAGGCACGGAGGATGAAACAGACATCACTGAGCAGGGAACAGGGGCTTGCGCTCCTTCGCAAGTATAATAAAGAACCATTTCATATTTTACATGGACTGACCGTGGAGGGCGTCATGGAGTGGTATGCCGAGCAGCTGGGATACGGGGACGAAAAAGCATTCTGGGGCATGGCAGGACTGCTGCATGACATTGATTTTGAACTTTATCCGGAAGAACACTGTGAGCGGGCACCGGAGCTTCTGCGCGACGGAGGCGCAGAGGAAGATTTAGTCCATGCGGTTGTCAGCCACGGCTACGGCATACGGGTGGATGTGGCTCCGGAACATGAGATGGAAAAGGTGTTGTTTGCAGCCGATGAGCTGACAGGGCTTATCTGGGCGGCGGCGAAGATGCGCCCGTCCAAGAGCACCAAGGACATGGAGCTTTCAAGTCTTAAGAAGAAATTTAAGGACAAGAAATTTGCGGCTGGATGTTCCAGAGACGTGATCCGCCGCGGGGCTGATCAGCTTGGCTGGGAATTAGACAAACTGATGGAACAGACGATTCTCGCCATGCGCTCCTGTGAGGATCGGGTCAACAAAGAGATGGAGGAACTGGAGTTTTGAGAGAAAATAAACCAATGAAACTGTTGTCGGTAGCGATTCCGTGCTACAATTCGGCGGCATATATGCGTAACTGCATCGAATCCCTGCTGCCGGGCGGCGATGAGGTGGAGATCCTGATCGTGGATGACGGTTCCACAAAAGATAATACGGCGGAGATTGCCGATGAGTATGAGAGAAACTATCCGGGGATTTGCCGGGCGATTCATCAGGAAAACGGTGGTCATGGCGAGGCCGTCAATGCGGGACTGCGCAATGCGACGGGCGTCTATTATAAGGTCGTGGACAGCGATGACTGGGTCAACGAAGAGGCGTATATGGAGGTTCTGGATACGCTGCGCAAATTTGTCCATGACAATGTGACGCTGGATATGCTGATTACCAACTTCGTTTATGAAAAACAGGGCGCAAAACACAAAAAGGTCATGAACTACAACATGGCGCTCCCAAAACGCCAGCTCATCGACTGGAACGGTGCAAGAGGCTTCCGCCTGGGACAGTATATCCTGATGCATTCGGTCATTTACCGTGTGGAAATGCTTCGGAACTGCGGCTTGGAACTGCCAAAGCATACGTTCTACGTGGATAATATTTTTGTATATCAGCCGCTTCCACACGTAAAATCCATGTACTACCTGGATGTGAATTTCTACCGCTATTTCATCGGACGCGACGATCAGTCGGTCAATGAAAAAGTCATGATCAGCCGTATTGATCAGCAGATACTCGTCACGAAGCTGATGCTGGGATATTACGATGTGACCAAGATCAAGAATCCAAAGCTGCGCCACTACATGGTCCGCTATCTGGAGATCATGATGACAGTTACGTCAATTCTGGCGATCCGCTCGGAGACAGAGGAAAATCTGAAGAAGAAAAAAGAACTGTGGCAGTATCTGAAACAGCAGAATTTCACGCTGTATATGCGCCTGCGTTGGGGCTTCCTCGGACAGGGCGTAAACCTGCCGGGAAAAGGCGGACGGAAGGTGTCGATCGCCTGCTATAAGATTTCGCAGAAGTTTTATGGGTTTAACTAAAAATAGGGCGGATTAGAAAAGAAAATCAAATCTGTCAAAAAATGCAAATTAAAAATCCGATCGTCTGGAAAATGGAGTGTTTCCAGATGGTCGGATTTTCTGATTCTATGTCAATCATTAGATATGATTCGATAAGGGATTACCACGTGATGAATGTTAGAGACCTGGTTTTCGTAATGACTGCGGCAGGGGGGATTTATCGCAGATAAAAAGCTGGCACCTGTCATACTTTGGCGCCAGCTTATGTTTACTTGTCTTGAGAAATCCTTTAGCGAATATATTCCGGTTCGTTCTCTGTCTCTTCCTGCGTGCTTCCCGCATATACTAACGGATAGATAGCTGCGCTTAAAAGAATCGCGCCTGCGACGTCCAAAACCGAGTGCTGCTTCAGCGAGACAGTTGCCATACAGATAGCGGCCATCAGGATACCGGAAAGAATCCGGATTACTTTGTGCTTTTTCAGAGACTCACTCTTCATGACCGCGATGTGGGTTCCGATGGAATTGTACACGTGGATGCTTGGAAATACATTCGTGTTTGTGTCAGCCTGGTGGAGCATATAGACCAGACGGGAACAGAGGTTCTTGTCCGGGTTTACGGCGGTTCGCAGGTCAGTTCCATTCGGGAACAGGGTGCAGATTAAGAGTGACAGCGTCATGCCGGTAAATAAAAATGCACATAACCGGTAATATTCTTCCTTGTTCTTGAAGAACAGGTATGCAATCGCAGCGGTCACATAGGCGAACCACAGTAAATATGGGATGACGAAGTATTCATTAAACGGAATCATATCATCCAGCGATGAGTGCATGATATGGTAATTGGAGGTCACGGTTTTTTCCAGATGCGTAAACCACGGAAGATAGATAAATCCGTATCCCAGAATCCATATATGCCCGTATTTCTTCAGGAGTTCCTTCAGAAAATGTTTCATATCAATCAACCTCGATTTTCTTTTTATCATAAATAAATTAACATTATTTTAACATCTCTCCAAGTTCGTCTGATTATAGCACACTCACCCGCCAACTTCAAGGCTAAATAGGGATTGTTATAAATATTAAGAAAAAGGTTATGGAATGTGAAATTTGTTAAACAAAAATTTTATGGATGGACAGGGACTTTAAGTAAAATAAAAACAGCTTGCTCAACTGCAAGCTGCTTCATCAATAGCGAGAGGGGGATTCGAACCCTC
>NZ_FR895067.1:0-970 GCF_000434655.1 Clostridium sp. CAG:43
TTTTCAGTTCAGAAAATTCCTACCCGTGAACAGTTACCATGGCACTACATAAGATACTCGCCACAAGCCCCGCGAACGTTGCAATCAGCGCCCCCGCAAGCGTCCATCGCGTCTTTGAGATCCGCACGGTCAGATAGTAGACACTCATCGTATAAAAAACCGTCTCCGTGCAGCTCTCAAGAACCGACACCATCATGCCAAGCCGCGAATCGGGTCCATACGTTTTAAAAATATCTAAGAGCAGTCCCGTCGCCGCCGAACTGGACACCAGACGCACCAGAAGCAGCGGAACCACCTGTGCCGGTATATGCAGAAATGCCGCCGGTCCCGCCAGCACCCCGGAGAGGAAATCGAGAAAACCGGAGGTCCGAAGCACGCCGACCGCCGCCATCAGTCCCACCAGCGTCGGCAGGATTCCAGCCACCGTTTTAAGCCCCGCAAGCGCCCCTTCGATAAAATCATCAAAAACCGGGCGTTTCTGAAGCACCGCAAACCCAACGATATAAAACAAAACAACCGGAACCAGGTATTCAGAGAGGTAATTGATGCAGCGCATTTGACGGCTCCCGTGTCTATACTTGTTTTATATGTATGGTTTGAATCTGCGTTCTATGATAACGGATCTGTTTCCAGAGCCCCTTATTTTAACAAGGGCATTATAGGGGATAAATTTGTTTTTTGTGTGAAATTTTCCCCCCTACATGACGCCAAATTGCGTTTTCTATTTCCAGCCATCCTTTTTTATTGATTTATATTGCTTTCTCCTGCACATCACGCGGCACACCGCCACTCCCGCCAGAGTGCTGACACAGGTCGCCAGGAACGCCGGACCGGCCACGGCCAGCGGGTGCGCCGATCCGTACTGGCTCCGGTAGGCAATCATATTGATAGGAATGAGCTGCAGCGATGAAATATTTACGACCAGAAACGTACACATTTCATCGCTCGCCGTTCCCTGTGTGACCGCCGC
>NZ_FR895067.1:1083-5577 GCF_000434655.1 Clostridium sp. CAG:43
CAATCATATTGGCGGCCATCGAAGAAAGCGCCGGATGACCCGCTGGAATGCGTGGAAAGAGGAAATGAAGCACCGGCCGCATCCCCGCCGACAACTGCTCAATCAGCCCCGCCCGCCGTCCGATCTCCAAAATTCCCGTCCAGAACGCCATCACCCCCAGCATCGTGATTCCCAGCGAGACTGCATCCCCCGCCGCTGCAAGCATTCCCTCCGTCACCGCCCCCAGCGTCCCATGCACCGCCGCCCAGCCAAGCCCCGTAAGCATCATAAACGCCCAGAGTGCATTTAACATGCATCTACCTCCCTGCTGTCATATGGTACGCTCAGAACATTTTATACTCAGACAAGTATAAAAAGACGCCAAATATACACCATCATAAATAGATACAATTATATCGTTTCTTTTCGTCCATTCCGCTTGCATTTCAGAATTTGGATCTTTAAAATAAGAACTATCATCTGCTTCACATGACAGATATTCTTTGAAAAAGGCCATTTTATATGGATTCTCCTGCCAAAAACCGTGAAGACATTGAAATATGATTTAATATTATGAAAACGAGGTATTCAGAATGAAACAATCCGCAGATTTAAAGCGTCTCCTCACCTCCATCGATCACAAAAGCTATCCGGCTTACAAGGACGTGCGCGGCACTTATGATTTTAATACGTATATTTTATCCATCGACCATGTACAGGGTGACCCGTTTGCGTCCCCTTCCAAGGTCAGTATCCAGGTCCGCCACGCGAAAGCCGGATTTCCGGCAGAGCTCTTTGATACACCGTGGAAAAAAACAGCGCTTGAAGATTACCTGCTCCGCTGTTTTTCCCGTGAAATCGGTCGTCTTTCTTTCAAGGCAAAAGGTTCTGGAAAAAGTGGTCTGATCGCCACCAGCCGCCCCGGTCAGGAGGTTCTCTCCCGGACCGCCTGCGAGATCGGGAGAAATGAGATTACAGCCCGTTTTGAGGTTGGTTTCCCGGCATTCGGGCGCACCATCAACTCAGGTGAACTGATCCGGATTTTCTTTGATTTTCTTCCAGGCTGTGTCGAAAACGTCTTTTTCTACCGCCGCCAGAACACCGCTGAAATCAAAAAACGCATCACACTGGCAGACGACCAGCAATTTATCCGCAATGAGCTGAAACGCTTAGATCTTGTCTCCTTCGTCGCAGACGGCTCAATCCTGCCGCGTGAAACCGGCGTCTCCGACCGTCCGATGAAGGGCAGTGTTGCATTCCATTCCCCGGATTCCTTAAGAATCACTCTGAATCTTCCGGGACACGGTCCGATCTCCGGCATGGCAATCCACCGCGGCATCACCCTGATCGTAGGCGGCGGCTACCACGGCAAATCCACACTGCTAAAAGCGCTGGAATCCGGCGTCTACAACCATATTCCGGGGGATGGACGTGAATATGTCATCACCGATGAAACCGCAGTCAAGCTGCGCGCCGAGGATGGACGCAGCATCAACCACGTTGATATTTCTCTCTTTATCCGGGATCTGCCGAACAAAAAAGACACCACCTGCTTTTCCACCGCCGATGCCAGCGGCAGTACCTCCCAGGCGGCAGCCGTGATCGAAAGCATTGAAGCGGGAACCCGCGCTTTCCTGATCGACGAGGACACCTCCGCTACCAACTTCATGCTGCGGGACGACCTGATGCAGCGCATCGTCAGCCGCGATAAAGAGCCGATCACCCCGTTCATCGAACGCGCCCGCGATCTCTACAAGCAGGCAGGCATCTCCACCGTCCTCGTAGCCGGAAGCTCCGGCGCCTACTTCTTCATCGCAGACACTATTATCCAGATGGATGCATACCGCCCGTTTGATATCACGGAGATGGTAAAAAATGCCTGCGAACAGGAGGCTTCCAAACCCGCCATCCAGGCGCCTGGGTTCAAGCTCCCGACGGTTGGACGGAAGCTGGCGGCTGGCGGAACAGGACGGGCTGTGGGCGCGATGGCGCTGAATTTTGGCGACAGCCGCGCAGAAGCTGGAGGTGAATCTCAGGAAGAGGGCGAAAACAGCGGTCGTTCTGGACGGTTTGGCAATCGCGGCGGCAGCGCCTCCGATGCAGGACGCTTTGAACGCGGTCGCGGAGGACGCCGCGAAGCTGACCGAAATTCCGACCGGAACACGCGTATCAAAGTCCGTGTCCACGACAAACACTCTTTCCAGGTTGCCAAAGAGCCGGTCGATCTGCGCTTCGTCGAACAGCTTGCCGACAGCGAGCAGACCGCCGCACTCGCCCAGATGGTGCGCTACTGCCTGGAAAAAGGGCTTCTGGAGCGCTGCACCGTACAGGAAACGGTTGCCACACTCTTAAAAGCCTATGAAGCAAACGGGCTCTCTGTATTCAGCGATGCTTCATATGCCGCCATGGGACTGGCAATGCCGCGCGTGCAGGAGATTTATGCTTGTTTAAATCGTTTCAGAGGATGATTGGATACACAAAAGAGGGCTGCATTTTGCAAGCCCTCTCTTTCTATTTTTGCATTTTACACTGAACCATTTGCAAATTTCATCTTGGCTCATCCCTGAACCCTGCCAAAATCTATCCTACCCTTCGCACAGCGCCCGCATCACGCCCTCAACCGTCTCTATCTTCTCTGCTCTCCACGCGTTTCCGCCGCAGAAAATCAACGCATGATCTTCATCACCGCGGGCGGCATTGACGAGTGCCTGCGTGATGCAGTATGGGATCTTCGCCGGATCACAGTGTTCCAGACACTGGTAACAGTGTGTCACTGCCTGTCTTCCTTTTTCCAGTTCTTTTAAGAACGCATTCTTGATCGCACGTCCCGGCATGCCGACCGGACTTTTGACAATCACGATGTCCTCTTCCTTCGCATCCAGATATGCCTGCTTATATGCCATCGGTGCATCGCATTCCTCGGTTGTCACAAAACGGGTTGCCACCTGCACGCCGTCCGCGCCAAGCTCCATCTGGTGCATCACATCCGCATGGTCGTAGATGCCGCCAGCCGTCACAACTGGAATCGATTTTCCATATTTCTGCGCGTATTTTTTAACCAGCGCGATAATTCCCCGCACTTCCTCGTCATATTCCGCCTGATGGAATGTCTCGGCTGCGTGCGGCGTGTCTACCTCCAGCTCGGTCAGCTTCTCACGGTCAAATCCCAGATGTCCGCCCGCCAGAGGTCCCTCAACGACCACCAGATCCGGTGCGGTCTGGTACTTGCGGTCCCACATCCGACAGATGACCGTCGCCGCCTTAACGGAGGAAACGATCGGCGCAATCTTCGTCGCCGTCCCTTTCACATACTCCGGCAGGGAAACTGGAAGTCCCGCGCCCGATATGATCAGGTCAGCGCCCGCCTTGACCGCCGTTTTAACGTACTCCGCATAGTTTTTCGTCGCCACCATGATATTAAAGCCCACGATGCCGCCCTTCGCGATCGCGCGCGCCTTCTGTAACTCTGAACCGATCGCGCGCAGGTTCGCCTCCTGCGGATGTTCGGCAAAATCCGGCTCCCGGAAACCGATCTGGGCAGTGGAAATAATGCCGATGCCGCCAGCCCCCGCCACGGCTCCTGCCAGCGAGGACAGGCTGATGCCAACCCCCATACCGCCCTGGATGATCGGAAACTTCGCCGTCAGATCACCAATTTTCAGCGGTTTTAACTGTGATAAAATTGTACTCATACGATCTCCTATATTCACAAAGGGGACCGCCGCGCGGCAACCCCCTTTCAATATCTATTTTTTAGATTTTTCTAAAACGTTCATACCGCTGCTCCGCGATCTCATCCGGCGTCTTTTCCGCGCAGGACTGGAAGAATTCGCGCATATGGCGGTCGATGATGCGTCCGATCTCCTCGATGTTGTCATCGGTTGCCGGCTCATCCTCGCAGATAATGCGCTCGATCATGCCAAGCTCATACAGGTCCTCCGCCGTCATCTTCATGACCTTCGCCGCCTCGCTGGCTCTCTTGGCATCTTTCCACAGAATCGAAGCAAAGCCCTCCGGAGAAAGGATCGAGTAGGTCGCATTCTCCATCATCCATACCTCGTTGGAAACCGCCAGCGCCAGTGCGCCGCCGCTGCCGCCCTGACCGGTGATAATCGCCAGAATCGGCACCTTCATATCCGACATTTCAAAGAGGTTGCGGGCAATCGCCTCGCCCTGGCCTCTCTCCTCTGCCTCCATACCCGGGAATGCACCTGGCGTATCGACAAAACAGATGATCGGACGGTTAAATTTCGCCGCCTGTTTCATCAGACGGAGCGCCTTTCTGTATCCTTCCGGAGACGGCATGCCGAAGTTGTGCTTCATGCTGTCTTTCGGGGATTTACCTCTCTCCTGTCCAATGACTGTGACCGGCATTCCATAGAAGGATGCCACACCGCCGATGACCGCCATATCATCGCCATAATACCGGTCGCCGTGGAACTCGGTAAAATCGTCAAACAGGATCCGGATATAATCGCTGGCGTTCAGATGTCCGGCGCTACGGGACTGGCGTAC
>NZ_FR895067.1:5599-8543 GCF_000434655.1 Clostridium sp. CAG:43
CCCAGGCGTCTCTCTCTCGGCCTGCGATCTTATTTAAGGTCTTCTGGCGCATGATACCGGAGAACGGTGCTTTCCGGCTCTTTAACTTGCCTTCCTCCACAGAAGCTGCTTTTTCTGCCTTGGATGCAGATGCCGCTTCTGTGTGGTTCTCCGCCTCATCGTTCCATTTCTCCCAGCCATGCTCCTGGCTGTGAAGCTTCAAAATCTGTCCCAGAACACGCTTCTGATCTTTTCTTTCCACGATCTGATCCACAAACCGTGTGTCAGCTGGAACTCGGCTCTCTGGAAGCCCTCCGGGAGCTTCTGGCCGATCGTCTGCTCGATGACACGCGGACCCGCAAATCCAATCAGCGCTCCCGGCTCTGCCAGGATGATATCGCCCAGGGACGCAAAGCTTGCCGTTACGCCGCCGGTGGTCGGATCCGTCATAAAGCTTATGTAGAGAAGTCCCGCCTCGGAATGACGTTTTAAGGCTGCGGAAGTTTTCGCCATCTGCATCAGGGAGATCATGCCCTCCTGCATTCTCGCGCCGCCGGAAGCCGCGTAGATGATAACCGGAAGCCGTTCCTCGGTCGCACGCTCTACCGCACGGGCAATCTTCTCTCCCATGTTGTGACCCATGCTGCTCATCAGGAAACGGGAATCGCAGACCGCGATCACAGTCTCATAACCGTGAATCTTTCCTTTACCAGTGACAACCGCCTCATTTAACTCGGTTTTCTCTCTGGCTGCCTCAACCTTGCCCTCATAGCCCGGAAATGCAAGCGGATTGACCACAGACATCTCCTTATCCCACTCTTCAAAGGTACCTTCATCGATCAGCATCTCAATCCGACGGTACGCATGCATCCGGAAATATCCGCCGCAGCGCGGGCACACATACAGGTTGTCCTTGACATCCTGCACCAGAATCGGTTTCTCACATTTATTACACTTACGCCATAAAGAACGCAGACTTTCCGGCGTCATCGCCGTCGGACGGCTCGGAATCTTCTCCGGTTTTTCCTGTGCTGCCTCTGCCGCCCTTTTATCTGCTTTCGCACTCTCCGCACGGCTTACGCCGGCAGAACCGTGGTCGTTTGTATTGATCGAAGTATACGATTTCTTAAACAGATTTTTAAACATCTCTTATTCAACCTCACTTATTAGCCAATCATAAACGTCAGCTCTGCGGAAACAGCCAGCTTGCCATCGACGGTTGCCGTCGCACTTCCGATGCCGACCGGTCCTTTTCTCTTGATGATATGGCACTCCAGCTTTAACTTGTCGCCCGGAACTACCTTTTTCTTGAATTTTGCGTTGTTGATTGCCCCGAAATATGCCGTCCTGCCCTTATTTCCTTCTTCACTTAAAATCGCAACCGCGCCGACCTGCGCCAGCGCCTCCACGATCAGGACGCCCGGCATGACCGGCTCCTGAGGAAAATGACCTGCAAACCACGGCTCGTTGTATGTTACATTTTTATATCCAACCGCGCCCTCGCCCGGTGTCACTTCCTCGATACAGTCGATCAAAAGAAACGGATGACGGTGCGGGATGATCTCCTGGATCTCTTTAATTCCCATCATAATTTCAGTTACCTCTTTCGCTTTCCCAATTTAGTCCTCAAATTTCTTGATTACCAGGCTGGCATTGACACCACCAAATCCCAGGGAGTTGGTCAGGGCATAGTGGATATCCATCGGAACACCCTCGCCCATCGTGTAATCCAGATCGCAGCCCTCGCCTGCCTCTTTTAAACCTGCGGTTGCGTGTACAAATCCATCCTCAATGGATTTCACGCAGGCGATAAACTCAACACCGCCCGCTGCACCTAAAAGATGTCCAATCATCGACTTAGTGGAGTTAATTTTTACCTTGTAAGCGTGGTCTCCCAGCGCTTTTTTCACTGCCATCGTCTCGAAGAGATCGTTATGGTGTGTACTGGTTCCATGTGCATTGATGTAATCAATCTTCTCCGGTGCGATACCTGCATCCTTGAGCGCCATCTCCATCGCATACGCTGCGCCGCTTCCATCCTCTGCCGGGGAAGTGATGTGGAATGCATCGTTGCTTCCGCCGTAGCCGACTACCTCTGCCAGAATCTTTGCGCCGCGCTTCTGCGCGTGCTCTAAGGACTCCAGAACTACGATACCAGCGCCCTCGCCCATGACGAAACCATCGCGGTCCTTATCAAACGGACGGGATGCCGTCTCCGGGTCATCATTGGTAGAAAGAGCCGTCAGAGCCGCGAAACCTGCCATACCGAGCGGTGTGATCGCAGACTCGGTACCACCGGCTACCATCACGTCTGCCTCGCCGTACTGGATCGAGCGGAACGCCTCACCGATAGAGTTCGTACCGGTCGCACAGGCAGTTACCACGTTGATGGATTTGCCCTTTAAACCATAATGCATTGCCACATTGCCGACTGCCATGTTGCTGATCATCATCGGAACGAGCAGCGGGTTCACACGGTTCGGTCCTTTTTCCAGCATTTTTTTGTGCTCACGTTCCATCGCCTGTAAGCTTCCGATACCGGAACCGATGCTGGTTCCCACGCGGAACGGATCCTCTTTTTCCATATCCAGACCCGCCTGTGCGATCGCCTCACCGGNGCCTGTGCGATCGCCTCACCGGCTGCCGCTACCGCATACTGAGAAAACGGCTCCATACGTCTCGCTGCCTTCGGATCCATGTATTTCTTCGGATCAAAATCCTTCACCTCGCCTGCCAGCTTTGCCTTATAATCGGTTGTATCAAAATATGTGATCGGCGCGATACCGACTTTTTTATCCTTTAATCCCTGCCAGAAGCTTGCTACGTCATTTCCAATCGGTGTGATCGCTCCCAGACCGGTTACTACTACACGTGTCTTATTTCCCATCTAAAAACCTGCCTTTCTATCGTCACAGTTCACACGTTGTGCAAACTGCGACACGATTTTGCCGATGCTTCGCATTCC
>NZ_FR895068.1:0-3847 GCF_000434655.1 Clostridium sp. CAG:43
GGGAGTCTTCTCGACTGAGATAAATCAGCCGCTCAGAGAGAATATGTGACAGGAATTGCTAAAATATGCAGGAGAAAGGGAGTATCCATGCAGAAACAGAAAAGGAAGACAAACCATATCCACCGGGTGGCGTGTGCCCTGCTTGCGGGGCTGGCGCTCAGCCTGGGGCTTTTGACTGGATGCGGCTCGGACGGCAGCACGATCGTGGTGGGAAAGAAGAATGAAAAAGGTTATTCCCGCGCGGAAGTGATGGTGATCGCCATGACGGAGAAAAAACGCTATGAGGAGGTCTGTACGGATCAGATCTGGGGCGTTTCAGTTGGAGAAAAGGGCGATGATTTTGAAACGTATCTAAAAAAACAGATCCGTTCGTTTATGGATGAGCTGAAAATCATGAACCTGCTGGCAGCCGACCGGGGGATTTCCCTGACTTCAGAGGAACGGGCGGCGATGGACCGGGCAGCAGCCGAGTATTTTGGGCGTCTGCCGCAGTCGGCGATTGACTCGATGGGCGTAACGGAGGCGGACGTCCAGCATATCTATGAGGATTATGGTCTGGCGGAGAAGCTGGCGGGACAGCTCACGGACAATGTGGCGCTGGAGGTCAGCGACAGTGAGGCAAAGGTGATCCATGTCAGTCAGATAAAGACATCGGATGAGAGCGAGGCAGACGCCTTCCAGCGGGCGGCATCGCAGGAAGATGCCGATTTCCAGTCCTGTGCCGAGGAGGCGGGGTTGACGGTGAGTGACCGGGTGCTGGGGCGCGGCGATGAGTCGGATGCCTATGAGAAAGAGGCATTTTCCCTTGCCGAGGGCGCAGTCAGCCAGGTGATCCATGCGGACGACGCGTACTATGTGCTCAAATGTACGGACGATTACGACGAGGACGAGACGGCGGCGCGCAAGGAGCGCATCTACGAGGAGCGGAAAAAACGCGCCTTTCAGGAGATCTACGACCGGTTCAGCAATACGATCTCCGTTTCTTACAGCAGCGGGCTCTGGGACAGTCTGGATCTGACCTCCGAGTTCGAGAAAAATGACGCGGATTTCTTTGAGATTTACGCGGAATATGCGATCAAATAGGTAGTCTGTACCTGGGGCGGGTAGACAAAAAGTAAACTTATTTTTAAAAAAGGATAACAATTCGGAACAACCGCTTGACTACCGGGGAAAATTCTTCTACAATGAACGGTAATGTCCGGTCAGGCGGACATACTGTGGAGGAAAAATACATGAATATCATAAAAGCGGTCAATCTTGTATTTGATTATATAAGACGCGATGAAGAGGGGCAGGTAGAGGAAGTAAAGCGCGCCCTGGATCATGTGAATCTGGAGATTGAGAAAGGTAGCTTTGTGGCGATCCTGGGACACAATGGTTCCGGCAAGTCCACATTTGCCAAGCAGATCAATGGCATTTTGAGCCCGACCGACGGTACGCTTTTTGTATCGGAGATGGATACAAGGGACGAGGCGCATCTGTGGGATATCCGCAAAAATGCGGGCATGGTCTTTCAGAACCCGGATAACCAGATCATAGGAAATATAGTGGAAGAGGACGTCGGATTCGGTCCGGAAAATATCGGAGTTCCGACCGAGGAGATCTGGAAGCGAGTGGATGAGAGCTTAAAGGCAGTCGGGATGACGATGTACCGCAAGCAGTCCCCGAACCATCTGTCCGGCGGACAGAAGCAGCGTGTGGCGATCGCGGGCGTCATGGCGATGAAACCAGAATGTATCGTGCTCGATGAGCCGACGGCGATGCTCGATCCGAACGGACGCAAGGAGGTTATCCGCACCGTCCATGAGTTAAACCGGGCGGAAGGAATCACGATGGTGCTGATCACCCATTATATGGAAGAGGTGGTCGATGCAGACCGCGTGATCGTCATGGATGACGGTCATATCGTGATGGACGGCACGCCGAAGGAGATTTTCTCCCGCGTGGAGGAACTAAAACAATACCGGATGGATGTGCCGCAGGTGACGGAGCTTGCGTGGGAGCTGCAGAAAAAGGGAATTCCGCTTCCAGATGGAATCCTTCGTAAATCGGAGCTTCTGGATGCACTGGTACCGCTTTTGAAAGAGGAATAGAGATGGCAATACAGGTAGAAGATTTGTGCTACACCTACGGCGAGGGCACGGCGTTAGAGCGCCAGGCATTAAAGCACGTAAGTTTTGAGATTCAGGACGGCGAATTTGTCGGTCTGATTGGTCATACCGGATCGGGAAAATCGACCCTGATCCAGCATTTAAACGGTCTGATCAAGCCGACCAGCGGCGACATTAAGTATCAGGGTGTCAGCATTTACAGCCAGGGTTATAAATTAAAGGATCTGCGGAGTAAAGTGGGGCTGGTGTTCCAGTATCCGGAGTACCAGCTCTTTGAGGCAGATATTTTTACAGACGTCTGTTTCGGACCGAAAAATCTGGGGCTTCCGCAGGAAGCGGTGGAAAAACGTGCCCGCCATGCCTTAAAGCTGNCGCCATGCCTTAAAGCTGGTCGGCATGGATGAAAAATTTTATAAGCAGTCCCCGTTTGAACTTTCCGGCGGACAGAAACGCCGCGTCGCGATCGCGGGTGTACTGGCGATGCGTCCGGAGATGATGATCCTCGACGAGCCGACGGCGGGACTCGATCCGCAGGGGCGCGATGAGATTTTAGGTCAGATCGAGCGCCTGAACCGGGAGCACGGGCTGACGATTTTGGTGGTTTCCCACAGCATGGAGGACATGGCGCGCTACGTGGACCGCATCATGGTCATGAACGACGGCGTGAAGATGTTTGACGATACGCCGAAGGAGGTATTCCGCCATTACAAGGAGTTAGAGGCGATCGGTCTTGCCGCGCCGCAGATCACTTATGTGGTGCAGGGACTTCGGGAGTGCGGGATTCCGATCGACGACGCGATCACGACGGTAGAAGAGGCGCGGGAGGCGATTCTGGCGCTGTATAACAAGCGGAGGGAGAAACAATGATACGGGATATCACAATCGGACAGTATTATCCGGTCGAATCAGTGGTTCACCGGCTGGATCCGCGTACCAAGCTGTTTGGAACGCTGATCTACATTATTTCATTATTTTTCGCGGATAACCTGCTCTGCTATGCGGTAGCGACCGTATTTCTGGCGATGGCGGTCCGTGCCTCACGCGTACCATTTAAATTTATCGTGCGGGGACTCAAGGCGATCGTGTTCCTGTTACTTATCAGTATCAGCTTTAACCTGTTTCTGACAAATGGACGGGTGATTTTCCAGATAGGGTTCTTAAAAGTGACGCATGAGGGCTTGCGACTGGCAGTTTTCATGGGTCTGCGCCTGATGTATCTGGTGATTGGTTCCTCTGTCATGACGCTGACGACGACCCCGAACCAGCTCACGGACGGCCTGGAGCGGAGTCTGGGATGCTTGAACCGTCTCCATGTGCCGGTGCATGAGATCTCGATGATGATGTCGATCGCGCTGCGTTTTATCCCGATCCTGATTGAGGAGACGGATAAGATCATGAAGGCACAGATGGCGAGAGGCGCTGATTTTGAATCTGGTAATCTCGTACAGCGGGCAAAGAGCATGATCCCGATTCTGGTACCGCTTTTCGTATCGGCGTTCCGCCGCGCGACGGATCTGGCGATGGCGATGGAGGCGCGCTGCTACCGGGGCGGAAGTGGGCGGACCAAGATGAAGCCGCTGCATTATGAGGCAAGAGACAGGGTTACTTACCTGATCCTTCTGGTTTATTTAGGAATCGTGATCGCGCTTCGAATTTTGTTTTAAAAGAGTGATTGCTTGAATGTGTCAGGGCGCATTTTTTATTCAAAAGGCGCATTTGAAAAAGAAAGTTTAGAA
>NZ_FR895068.1:3855-6997 GCF_000434655.1 Clostridium sp. CAG:43
AAGAAAGTTTAGAAGTTAGAGGATAGATACCATGAGACGAATTAAACTGGTGGTCTCCTACGATGGAACCGCCTACTGCGGATGGCAGTTGCAGCCGAACGGAGTCACGATCGAGGAAGTGTTAAACAAGGCGCTTTCTTCTCTTTTAAAAGAGGATATCCAGGTCATCGGGGCGAGCCGGACGGATTCGGGTGTCCATGCGATGGGAAATGTGGCTGTTTTCGATACCGAGAGCCGGATTCCGGGTGATAAGATCTGCTTTGCGCTCAACCAGCGCCTGCCGGACGATGTGCGGATCCAGGCGTCGGAGGAGGTGCCGCTTACCTTTCATCCACGCAAGGTAAACTGCGTGAAAACGTATGAATACAAGATTTTGAACCGCAAGATCGATATGCCGCTGCAGCGCTTATACAGCCATTTCTGCTATTTCAATCTGGATTTAGAGAAAATGCAGAAGGCGGCATCCTATCTCATCGGCGAGCACGATTTCAAGAGTTTCTGTACGGTGCGGACGCAGGCGGAGGAGACGGTGCGGACGATCTACAGCCTGACCGTGACGAAGGCGGACGACCTGATTACGATCCGCATCAGCGGCAGCGGTTTCCTCTACAATATGGTCCGGATCATCGCCGGGACGCTGGTTAAGATCGGTATGGGCGTTTACCCGCCGGAGAAGATGGAGGAGATTCTGGAGGAGAAAAACCGGGCGGCAGCAGGTCCTACGATCCCGGCACGCGGGCTGACGCTCGTAAGTCTGGAGTACGAAAAAGAGCTGGCACCGTACCTGGAGGGCGAAAATAAGCACTGGCACTATGTGCTCGATCAGAGAAATGTCCCGGAGAAGGGGCTTGCCTACCTCACGATCGAGCGCTGTGAGCCGGAAGAGCTTGACGGTGTGCTCCGTCGCGTGATCCATCAGGCATACCGAAATGGTGCGAAACAGGTATTTGTGCGGGATACGTTTGGAGAAGAGGGGAGCATCTACGGATATTACCGGCTGAGACGGCAGCCGGAGGTGGAAGAAGGCTGGCTGGAAGCCATCTACGAGGGTGAACATCAGTAAGTATGAGTAGAACATTTGATTATCTGGTCTGTTTCAGCGTCTATTCGCTGATTATCCTGATCATAGGAAAATCATCGTTCGGTGAGAGCGATTCGATTGGAAAATTTTTTATCGGAGAACGGAAATGCGGGTTCTGGCGGCTGTTTTGCACCTTCGTCGGAACCTGGGTGTCCGCTGCGACCATTCTGGGATATACGGGCAATGTTTTTGAAAATGGAACCTCAGTGATCGCCGTGACAGTTATCCCGTGGTTCATCGGCGCGGGGCTCTTGTATCTTATCAGCGGGCGTATCTATGACTGCGACCTGCTCACGATCCCGCAGTTCATCGGGGATCGCTATCATTCCCGCCTCCTGCGGACCTGCTGTGCCCTGCTGCTCTCGAGCGGTTACGTTTTTTATCTGGTGATCCAGATCAAGGGATTTGGAATCGCGGCGGCGACGCTCTTAAATATTGATTATAAAGTTGCAATTTTTCTGGTTTATCTGTTTATTCTGTATTCTACCTTTGGAGGATTCAATTCGGTTACCAAGACGGACGGCGGCAACCTCATCATGCTCACGATCAGCATAGTGGTTGTCTATTTTGTCGTGGTCGGAGGAATAGAGGGAAGCGGATTTCTGACGAACGCGGAGGTGTTTAACCGAAATGCGGCTGGCAGCGGGACGGGCAGTTTTGGAAATCTGATGAAGGATTACAGCCTTACCATGTATCTCACGATGTTTTTTGGCTGGGGTATGGGGCTGGCAACGAATCCTCAGTATCTGATCCGGATTGTGGCGGCAAAGAGCTGTGAGACGGCGCGGAAAGTCCTGATCTGGTCGCTGGTGTTCTTGACATTTTTTTATTTCTGTCTGACCCAGATCGGTCTGGGACTTCGGATTCTGTTTCCTTATCTGCACTCTTACTTCGGTTCAGACGATATTTTTGTCTACGCGATTAATTATTTGATCCGCTCGCGGTTCAGCGGATTTTTCCTGATCAGCGTGATCGGCGCGTGCATGTCTACGGCGAACTCGCAGCTGCTTCTGATTGGCTCGATGATGTCCTACGATGTGGTGGCGCAGTATGGAAAATGGAAGAAAACAGAGGACCACATCCTGGGGCTGACGCAGCTCTTTATCTTTCTTGGCGGAACGCTGGCGCTTCTGCTCTCCTTAAATCCACCGTCCAACAGCCTGTTTTTCGGCGCGGATATCTGGGGATTGTTTTCAGCAATTCTGACACCGCTTCTCTACGGTACGCTTTATTATAAGCGGGCGACGAGGACGGGCGCATGGGCGGCATTTGTGACAGGGGTAGCCGGGACGGTGCTGCTTCAGCCGCGTGAGCTGCCGGTTTACTGGGGATTTCCGGTGACGCTGTGTTCGACCCTGGTTTTTGTCCTTGTCCCGGTGCTGGAGAGTATATGGAAAAAACGTGCTTGCTAAAGGCGGGCATTTGGAAACATGAAGGTGGCAGACAACAGCGAGAAGGAGGCGAAAACGAGCGATGAATAAATGGCTGAAACGTCTTTCAAATTGGTTTTTACAAATTGAAAATGAGGTCATGGTTCCATTTGTGCTGGTCGGAATCCTGGTAATCGGCAGTTTCAGTATGATTTCCTATTATAATGGCTACACGATGCAGAAAAACAGTGAGCTTGAGCTGGCTGATACGCTGTTTGAGGATGTAAACCGCGATTTGCACTTCCTAGAAAAGCGTCTGCCGGAGGAGGAGATCGCGGAAAAATACCGGAATTTTGAGCGCGGGCGGATCCGGATTCTGGATCGTGACGGTGAGGAGATCACGGCTGGAACCCGTTGGGAAAACACATCGGTGCTGGCAGTCAGCGAGGGGGGCAATCCATTTGGCTGGCGGCTGGAGTACCGGATGAATGAGAGAATATTCGGGGAACGCATCTTAGAGCAGCAGAGCTATCTGGTAGTCGGCGCGATCGCGTCGCTGATTCTCATCTGCCAGGCAAGCATTTTCATTTCCCACAGTATCACGCGCCCCATCCGCCGGATGAGCCATACCTGTAAAGAAATCGAGGAAAACAAGGGCAGTTATCAGAAATACCGGTTTGAGGCGGTCAGC
>NZ_FR895068.1:7029-9122 GCF_000434655.1 Clostridium sp. CAG:43
GACGAGATCGGGCAGCTGGCGGTTACCTTTGAGGGGCTGCTCAAAAACATGGATAATTACACGAAAATGGAATATACCAGCCGGATGGCAGCGACGCTGGCGCATGAGATCAAGAACCCGATCGCGGGCATCCGCTCCGGTATTCAGCTTTTAAAGGGCAGGGCAGTCAAGGACGGCGATAAGATGCTCTGTGACAGCATGATCCATGAGATCGACCGCGTCACGGCGCTGATCATGAATCTTCTGACTTTGTCAATCCGGCGTGAATCACTGAAAACGGAGGTTTCTGTGACCGGTGTTTTAAAGGAGATCGGAATGATCTATGCGAAAGGACCGGACAGCCGCCGCGCATCGCTTTTGGTGGAGGCAGAAGAGGGACTGAGGGCGAGTCTCAATGAAAATGAGTTCCGTCAGATCATCCACAACCTGATCAGCAACAGCCTGAAGGCGCTGGTACCGGACCGCGAGGGACAGATCAAGCTCATGGCAGCCGCGCAGGAGAAAGAAGTGCTTGTGACGGTGCGAGACAACGGAAAAGGCATGACGGAGGAAGAAGTCTCCAAGGCGCTGGAACCATTTTATACAAAGAGCATCAACGGAACCGGGCTTGGGCTATCAATCGTGAGCCGCCTGGTGGAGTCAAATGGAGGAACGATGGAGATCGTGAGCAAGTCGGGGGTAGGGACAGACGTGGTTTTAAGATTTCCGGGGAAAATGGTATAGTGTGACCATTTAATGAGGTATTTCACGAATTTAGTATTTAGGGTATAATGTTATGAAACAGGGAGGAGGATGCACATGGATCGAATTTTGATTGTGGACGATGAATTTCTGATTCGCTATACACTGGAGGAAGGACTGAAAGACAGGGGATATGACGCCTATTCAGCCGCAACCGTCGAGGAAGGGCTGGAGTTTGTCAGGAAATATCATCCGGGGGTGCTCCTTCTCGACAATCTCCTCGAAAACAGTGTCGGGATGGATGAGATTGTCAATTTCAAAAATGCAGACGAGGAACTGCAGGTCATCATGATGACGGCGTACGGTTCCGTTTCCCAGGCGGTTGAGGCGACGAAGCGCGGCGCATATGATTATATTTTAAAGCCGTTTGATGTGGATGAGATCGATATGCTGATCAAGCGGTGTCTGGAGCAGAAGCGCAACCGGGATTCACTCGTCTTCCTGAAAGGCGATGTGCCGCAGTTTTTAGGTGTCAGTGAGGCAGCCGCCCGGATCCGGCACCTTATTCAGGTGCTTGGGGAAAATTTGTCGGTCAATGTACTCCTGCGTGGGGAGACGGGAACGGGCAAGGAAGTTGTGGCGCGGCAGATTCATGCGAACAGCGCCCGCAAGGATAACCTGATGGTACGCATTAACTGCGGTGCGATTCCGGAAAATCTGATGGAGAGCGAGCTCTTTGGCTATGAGCGTGGCGCGTTTGCGGGGGCGCTCAAGACGAAAAAGGGCTTGATTGAGCTGGCGGACGGCGGTACGGTCTTTTTGGACGAGATCGGCGAATTGCCGATGGCGATGCAGACGAAACTGCTGACCTTCCTGGATGACCGGAAATTTAAGCGGATCGGCGCGCTGGAGGACACGGCGGTCGATGTTCGGATCATTGCGGCGACGAACAGAAATCTCGAGGAGGCGATCAAGGCGGGGCAATTCCGGGAGGATCTGTTCTACCGGCTGAATGTCATGCAGATCGAGATTCCGCCGCTTCGTGACCGGCGCGAGGATATCCCGGTGCTCTGTGACTATTACCTTGACTATTATAATAAAGCCTTTGCCCGCAATATCGAAAAGGTGGATCCGGATTTTATGCGGGAGCTGCTCTTGTACGACTGGAAGGGAAATGTCAGGGAGCTTAAAAATATTTTTGAGCGCTGTTTTCTCTTCAGCCAGGGAAATATCCTGGAAAAACACGTGGAGCTGGCGCCGGTCGAGCGGGAGGCAAGGCCGGAGAGCGGGGACTGCATCTATCTGAAAGATCTGAAAAAAGGACCGATCGACCTCGAGCAGGAGGTCGCGGCGCTGGAGAAACGATATATGTCGGAGGCGTTGAAACTTTCCGGCAATAACCTGACGCGGGC
>NZ_FR895068.1:9131-9325 GCF_000434655.1 Clostridium sp. CAG:43
CCTGACGCGGGCGGCGGCGCTGCTCGGCGTCACCCGGTTCTCGATGAAACGGAAGATGGAGCGGGAAGACGGGGAGAAGTAGAAAAAGCAGAAAAACTGTATCAGGAGGAAGGACGAAAACGGTTGTCTGGTAAACCGGGTGCAGGAATGAATGGTAAAAGAGTGCAAAAAATCACATCGTGCAAAAACGCACG
>NZ_FR895069.1:0-1288 GCF_000434655.1 Clostridium sp. CAG:43
ATAGGAAATTCTTTGGAATGTTCTATTACACAAAAAAGGCACATTCTTTTTATATGAATGGGAAAGGAAATGCGGATGAAACGCTATGATGACGTAAATATAATCAAGGCATACGCCTGTCTGGCGGTTTTTGGAAGTCACTGGTTCGGTACATTCGGGAGTTGGGGCAGCAATAAGGTAAATACACTGATGGAAATAGGACCGCTTCCCCTGTTCCGCTATGGAACCTTCGGGGTTAGCCTTTTTTTGATAATCAGCGGAATGCTGATAGCCGATAAGGTATATTCCGGGCGGTTTACTTCGTGGAGCTCGGAGATCCTGCGCCGCTATCTGAAACTGACCTGCCCGCTGACGGTCACCTTTCTGCTGGCATATCTATTTTACCGGGGCGGTCTCTTCTACACGGTGCGGGTTGCGCCGCGCCTGGAAAATGAGTGGCTGAGCAACTTTTACAGCTATCTGCCAGGCGGTCTGAAGGCGATCCGCTATGCCTGGTTTGATACAATCTTCAAGGCGGATTCAACGTACTATGGTCCATCCTGGATGCTGACCTACACTTTCATGGGAAGTATTCTGACTCTTGTACTTTCTTCCGCCCTCCGGGAAGTAGGAACCCGCCAGAAAATCCTGATTCTGGCAGGTGTCGCGGCAGTGCTGATCGGAATGAACAGCTTTTATATCTGCCTGCTTCTGGGAAATGGGATCTGTCTGCTGATGCGGGCAGTTGAGAAGTCCATGAAAGAAAGAGAGCGAAAAGAGAATCTGCTTAAAGATGGAGAAGGAAAATATGGCATCTTTGGTGCTGCCCTCTGGATTTTCAGCATCTGGTTCGTCCGAAAATCTTTCTGGATCGGAACCACATTGGGAGCGCATGGATTTCCAGGCGGACTCGGAACCATGGAATTCTATGGTCATGTTGCTGCATTCCTGATGATTTTAGGCTTCCGTCTCTTCTGGCTCGGCGGTCTGGAGACCTGGCTCCCGGAGACCCTCAAAAAAATTATTCTGTGGATCGGCGAGTATAGCATGGGAATCTTCCTGACACACTGGCTTGTGATTGCCAGCTTTTCCTGTTGGTTTTACAGCATTTATTCTGAGGCGGGAGAGAAGCTGGCGATCGGGGTGAATCTGGTTCTGAGCTGTATTTTAATAGGAATTTGTTCGAGAGTGTATGTCTGGCTGGTTGATGGGAAAATATTTCCATGTGTGTGGAAATGTGCGAAGAATATTTTAAAAGAAAATTGATAAAAATAGGAACTAAACAGAAAAAGTCCGGCATATGGCAGCT
>NZ_FR895069.1:1387-9644 GCF_000434655.1 Clostridium sp. CAG:43
AACAAAACTTCACAAAATCATTCATCGTCCGCGTCATCGCCGCCGGATGATAAGCAAATCCAATCGTTCGGTTTCGGATTGGCACTTCCAGCGGGAGTTCGATCAGCGAACCATCCTTTAATTCTTCCCGCACAAACTCGCGGATCACACATCCGATTCCAAGTCCCGTTTTGGCAAATTCAATCAGAAGATCCATCGTCGTCGCCTCTAAAATCTGCTTCGGTTCAATTCCGTGCTCTGCAAAGTACGCGTCAATGTGCGTGCGCGTCATATTGCTACGGTCGAGCAGCAGGATTGTCCCGGATTCGAACGGATCGACATCGGCACCTTCGCGGATCCGCAGATTTTCCAGATACGACCGGGTACAGACAAAGGTGTCCTCGATTCGCATGACTGGGAGAAATGAAAGGCTGCGGCGGTTTTTCGGCTCGGCGATCAGACCGATGTCGAGTTTCTGCTGTTCCAACATCGAGATTGTGCGTGCAGTGTCCTGACTTTCAATCAAAATGCGGACATGCGGGTACTGCGCGATAAATCCCTTTAAATAAGGAAGAAGAATATATTTGCACAGCGTGTTGCTGACGCCGATCTTGAGCTGTCCGATGTGGAGGTTCTGGATCTGTTTTAGCTCATTTTCACCGCGCTCCAGTGCTTCAAAGGCGGCTTCCACATGCTGAAATAAGACCTGTCCCTCTGCGGTCAGGGAGACACCGCGGGAATTGCGGATAAAAAGTGCCATGCCGAGGCTTTCTTCCAGCTTGCTGATTGATTTGCTGATCGCGGGCTGACTGATAAAAAGTTCCTTGGCGGCGCGGGAAATATTACCGGCGCGTGCAACGGCGTAGAAAATACGGTACTGGGTTAAATGTTGTTCCATAATACTCCTTTATATCTATAAAGTTACTGTTCACGCATACGTGCCCAGTAACGGAATTTGCCGTGGCTTCGCATTTAAATACGGCAAATTCCTGCTGCCACCACGTTTTCTTACGGCACTTTCGGTTTCAAAAGTGCCTACTCGTGAACAGTGACACTATAACTTCGACTCATAGTATCTATTAATAATATATATTTGTATTATAACAGAACCGGTGCTATAATACAAACATAAAAAAGCAAAAGATGGCAGCGGCACCGTTGGAACAGAGTTTTTTCCTATAACAGTAAGGGCATCGGAGCCGTTACCAAGTATGTATATGCAGGAGGAAATAAATCATGGGAATGACAATGACACAGAAGATCCTGGCAGCGCACGCGGGTCTTGCAGAGGTAAAAGCAGGACAGTTGATCGAAGCAGATCTGGATCTGGTTCTTGGAAATGATATCACAACGCCGGTAGCGGTCAATGAGATGAAGAAGATGGACAACCAGACGGTATTCAATCATGACAAAATTGCGCTGGTTATGGATCATTTTATCCCGAATAAGGATATCAAGTCGGCGGAAAACTGCAAATGCTGTCGTGAATTTGCCTGTCGTCATGATATCACCAACTATTTTGACGTAGGAGAGATGGGAATCGAGCATGCACTCCTTCCGGAAAAAGGTCTGGTTGTAGCAGGTGACGCAGTCATCGGTGCGGATTCCCATACCTGTACATACGGCGCACTTGGCGCATTCTCTACAGGTGTCGGCAGTACCGATATGGCAGCTGGCATGGTAACCGGTAAGGCTTGGTTCAAGGTACCGTCCGCGATCAAGTTCAACCTGATCGGCAAACCGGCAAAATGGGTCAGTGGTAAAGATGTCATTCTTCACATTATCGGTATGATCGGCGTAGATGGCGCGCTGTACCGTTCCATGGAGTTTGTCGGCGAGGGCATCAAAAACCTTTCCATGGATGACCGTTTCACGATCTGCAACATGGCGATCGAGGCAGGCGGCAAGAACGGTATCTTTCCGGTTGATGAGAAGACCATCGAGTACTTAAAAGAGCATTCTAAACGTGATTTCAAGGTATATGAGGCAGATCCGGATGCAGAGTATGACGAAGAGTACACCATAGACTTATCCGAGTTAAAGCCGACCGTATCCTTCCCGCACCTTCCGGAGAATACGAGAACGATCGATGAGGTGGGTGACATTGCGATCGATCAGGTTGTCATTGGCTCCTGTACGAACGGACGTATCGAGGATATGCGTATCGCAGCTGAGATCTTAAAGGGCAGAAAAGTGAAAAAAGGTCTGCGTTGCATCGTGATTCCGGCGACACAGGCGATCTATTTACAGTCCATGAAAGAGGGACTTTTAGAGACCTTCATCGAGGCTGGTGCCGTTGTCAGCACTCCGACCTGCGGTCCGTGCCTGGGCGGTTATATGGGTATTCTGGCAGAAGGCGAGAGATGTGTATCCACGACCAACCGTAACTTCGTTGGACGTATGGGACACGTGGATTCTGAGATTTATCTGGCAAGCCCGGCAGTGGCAGCAGCCAGCGCCATTACCGGAAAAGTGAGCGGACCGGCGGAACTGGGACTGTAATAGGCATAAAAGTTTAGGAATAAGTAAAATGGATGTAACGGTTCAGTAGATCTGCGCGTGACTGTGAAGGTACTGAACAGTTACAAACGGATATTACGGTTCGGGGAAGGGGTTCCTTCAATCGCAGGTGTCGTCTCGTGAATTGGAATAAAATAACAGGATAAATCGCAGGAGGATATAGAAATGAAAGCAAATGGACATGTATTTAAATATGGAGACAATGTAGATACAGACGTTATCATCCCGGCAAGATACTTAAACTCTCCGGATGGCAACGAGCTGGCAAAACATTGTATGGAAGATATTGATAAAGAGTTTGTAAATAAAGTACAGAAGGGTGATATCATCGTAGCAAATAAGAACTTTGGCTGCGGTTCTTCCCGCGAGCATGCGCCGCTGGCAATCAAGTGTGCAGGTGTAAGCTGTGTTATTGCTGAGACGTTTGCACGTATTTTCTACCGCAACTCTATTAATATCGGTCTGCCGATCATCGAGTGCCCGGAGGCTGCAAAAGCAATCGCGGCTGGTGATGAGGTAGAGGTTGATTTTGACAGCGGTGTGATTACCGATAAAACTACCGGCCAGAGCTTCCAGGGGCAGGCGTTCCCGGAGTTCATGCAGAAGATCATCACAGCCGGTGGACTGGTAAACTATATCAACCAGAAATAAGAGGAGTGCACTAAATCTGTCTCCAGAAAGGGTTTAGCTTATGACAAAAACAAACGTAATGCGTCTTTTAGACGCGGCTGGAATCAATTATGAAGCAGGCGAGTATGAAGTAGATGAGGACGACTTATCCGGCAGCCATGCGGCGGATATGATGGGGATGGACCATGACACGATGTTCAAAACGCTCGTTTTAAAGGGCGATAAGAACGGCTATCTGGTCTGCTGTATCCCGGTCGATGAGGAGCTGGACCTGAAAAAGGTGGCAAAGGCTTCCAAGGACAAGAAAGTGGAGATGATCCATATGAAGGAACTTCTTCCGCTGACCGGCTATATGCGAGGTGGTTGTTCCCCGATCGGCATGAAAAAGAAGTTCCCTACTTATATAGAAGAAACAGCGCAGATTTTCGACAAAATCAGCATCAGCGCGGGTCAGAGAGGCGTTCAGGTCATTCTGAATCCGGAGGAACTTGCAAAATATGTGGATGCACAGTTTGTAGCGCTGATCTAGAGTGGTAAGGAGTCTGTCTGACACCTTTACAGATACAATAATTGTTCTATTACAGTTGACATAAAAAACAGGCGACTTGATTCGCCTGTTTTTTTGACGGGCAGAATTTAACAGAATTGTAAAAAAATGAAAATTTTATACCAGCCAAAGTTTATAAAAAATGGAAAGAAAAAGCAAAAAAGTTTATAAAATGCTCACATAAATATTAAGGAAAAGTTAAATGAGAATGTGATTTGTCACAAAAATGTAAAAAAGACGTTGACTTTGAAGCCGGAAACCACATATAATGTCTCCCGTCACTTGAAGGAAGCGGCACAGGCAGAGAGGATCTGTCCTTAGCTGTCAGAAAAAATCAGACAGCCAAAGAAGATGCCGCAGATGTTAAATGGCAGTCAGACCGGTTTTGGGAGGACTGCACTGATAGAAAGAGGAGAGTGTATGCCAAGCATTGACACATTTCTTCAGACTGCTTATCAGTTTATAAAGGCATTATTTGTCCGTGTGACAAAAAGGATGTACCGGACCGCAGCCGTATTGATGACGGGGGCAGCGGTTGTGACGGTGATAGCATTTAATTCGGTCAGTTTTGGCGGCGTTGGCAAAAATGCAGCCTCGGCACACCGGGAATATCCGGATGATGTGGAACTGACAGAAATGCTGCAGTCAGAAGAAACGACAGAGACAGAGAGCTTATCAGAATTTACGATTCTCGCCTCCAACGAGGAAAGTCAGCATCTACTCGGACAGAGGCTGGAGCAGGGGATTCAGGATGAACTTGCGAAGGAAGCTCTGGAAGTAGAGGTAATCGAACGAGAAGTACGAATGCAGACCCAGCAGGCGGCGCAGGAAGCAGAAGAACGGGAGCGCCGGGAACGCGCAGTCATCTCTTACAGCGATGAAGATTACAGTGTTCTGCAGAAAATTGTGCAGGCGGAGGCGGGTGTGTGCGACGACAGGGGAAAGATACTGGTTGCAAATGTAATCATCAACCGGGTGAAAAACAAGAAATTCCCGAACAGCGTCAAAGCCGTTGTGTACGAACCATCCCAGTTCTCACCGGTACTGGATGGAACGATCAACAGCTGTAAGGTAACGCAGCAGACAATTGACTGCGTCAACCGTGCACTGGAAGGCGAGGATTACTCGGGCGGCGCCCTGTACTTCATGAACCGCGGAATCTCTGCTTCCTCCAATGTACGCTGGTTCGATGGCAAGCTGACCTATGTCATGCAGCATGGTGGACATGAATTTTACAAATAAAGAGTGAAACACGTTACTGTTCACGGGTAGGCACTTTTGGAACCGAAAGTGCCGTAAGAAAACGTGGTGGCAGCAGGAATTTGCCGTATTTAAATGCGAAGCCACGGCAAATTCCGTTACTGGGCACGTATGCGTGAACAGTAACTGAAACGCAGAAAAGAAAGATGGCTGGAGAAAAGTTGTCTTTCTTTTTTGCGTAAAATGTATTAGAATGGTCGTAAGCAATGAAAACGTATTTTTTTCAAGCTGGTGTGCTGCGGAGTAATGCACTGCGGACTACAATAAGGAGAACGAACCATATGAACCATATCATACTATTTGACCTCGACGGAACCCTTACAGATCCGAAGGAAGGCATCACAAAGTCTGTCCAGCATGCGCTGCAGGCATACGGGATCGATGAGCCGGATCTGGATAAACTGTGTCCGTTCATCGGACCGCCGCTGTCGGACAGTTTTAAAGAATATTACGGATTCAGCGAAGCGCAGGCGCGCGAAGCGATCGACCATTTCCACGAATATTTTACGAAACAGGGAATGTTTGAAAATAAAGTCTATCCGGGAATCCGGGAGATGCTGACACGTTTAAAGGATGCCGGTCTTACGCTGGCGGTGGCAACCTCGAAGCCGGAACCGTTTGCTATTCAGATTCTGGAGCATTTTGATCTGCTTTCCTACTTTACCCTGGTTGGCGGGGCGGATATGGAGGAGATCCGGGTCCGCAAAGGCGATGTGATTGCCTACACGCTGGACCGTCTGGGAACAACACCGGAGGAATCGAAGGTTATCATGGTGGGCGACCGGAAACACGATATTATCGGGGCGCATGAAAATCAGCTCCCATGTGCGGCAGTGCTGTATGGATATGGTTCCCGGGAAGAGTTTACGGAAAATGGGGCAGACTACCAGATTGAGACGGTGGAAGAGCTGGGAGATTTCCTGATGAAGTGGGGAGAAGTATAAAAGACAAAAAGGAGCTTCTTAAAAGAGATAGAGAGAGGGATAACCTGAACAGTAACAACCTGACCGCATTATCAGAAAATGGAACTTGAAAAAACATCCGACTTGCGGTATAATAGCCGTATCAAAAGAGAATATTTGTAATTCCTGGGATGCTCGACAACTCTTGCTTTTTTTGAACCTACATTTTGACTAACGGGATTCCAATATTTTTAGATGGATGTCAGGCCTCCTCTCGAGTGGAAGACAGAAATCTAAGTGAGGTTGCCCACCTAGCAGCGCTAGGCGTCAATATGGTAAGAGCCGGCATTTTGGGGTTACAAAGGATAAAAGCAGCGAGCAATCGCTGCTTTCTCTGTAAAAGAAAGTGTGTAAAGAAAATGTAACATTTTCCAGAAGCACATTGTAAAATCAGAAAAGAGGAACGGATAAGAACATAAGTATGGAAAAAAGAGATTTCAAAGAATACATTTATATGGGTATGACGGCAGTTTTGGTGATTGCGGTCTGCATACTGCTCTGGTTCAGCATCCAACACTGGGATGTGGTGTCGGCGGGCACCCACAAGATTGTGAAAATCCTCGCGCCGATTCTCTGCGGTGCGGTGTTGACATATCTGACCGCCCCGGCATATAACTGGGTAGCAGGGATCGTGGAAAAGACCCTTGGTTCTGTCACTAAGAATTCCAAATACGTCCGCGGTGCAGCCCGGATGCTTGCGACGGCAGCCAGTCTGGGGCTGGTTATTGTGCTTGTGGTAGGAATGTTCCAGCTCATGATCCCGCAGCTGATCGAGAGTTTGATTGGTATTCAGGATTCATTTCCGCTGTATGTGCAGAATGTGTATGAATGGATTCAGCGTATTTTGAAAAATAATCCGGAGATCGAAAATATGGTTTTGAGCAGTTTTGAAAATAACCTGGCAGTTTTTCAGAACTGGGCGGAGAAATCGTTTACCAACATCGATATGCACCGGATTGGACAGATCGTGACAGGTGTTTCCAGCAGTGTGCTGGGAGTCCTGGAATTTATCAAAAACTGGCTGATCGGTCTGATCGTCATGGTGTATCTGTTAAATATTAAAGATACACTGGCAGCACAGGGAAAGAAGATTGTTTATGGCTGCCTGAATCTAAGACAGGCGAATCTGGTAATCGAGGAGATCCGGTTTATCAATCAGATGTTCGGCGGCTTCATCATCGGCAAGCTGGTGGATTCCCTCATTATCGGTGTTATCTGTTTCATCGGTGTGACGATCTTAAATATGCCGTTCCCGATGCTTTTGAGTGTCATTATCGGTGTGACGAATGTGATACCTTTTTTTGGACCGTTCATCGGTGCGATACCGGCAGCGTTCCTGGTATTCTTAGTCAGTCCGCTCCAGTGTGTGTATTTCCTCATCTGGATTCTGCTTCTGCAGCAGTTTGACGGCAATATTCTGGGACCGAAGATCCTGGGAAATTCGACAGGGCTTTCGAGTTTCTGGGTGCTGTTTTCGATTCTCTTCTTTGGCGGACTCTTTGGTTTCGTCGGCATGATTATCGCAGTACCGGCATTTGCGGTTATCTATGACTTGATCTCCCGCGCGGTGCACCGGTCGCTGCGGCTTCGGAAATTGCCGATGGAGACAGACGAATACCGGAAGTTAGACCACATTGATGAGAAAACGGGAATGTTTATGGAGTTAAATAAAAAGTGACTGTGAATGAGAAAGGACAGTTAAAAAATAAAGGCGGCTGGAGAAATATGGAAAAGAAAACAGGCAGATCGCGAAAGGCAGTACAGCCTCTGAAACCTAAAAAGCTGGTTTACTGGGCAGTGGCGATTCCGGCTTTTCTGGCACTCCTGCTCTTTGCAATTGTATTTTTGGATCACTCGGATAATGATATTTCACGCGCCATGGCATCGAAAGCTATGGCGTTATCATTTGCAGACCGGGACGACATCGTTGCGTCGCAGGGAGAACACGGAAGCCATTTTGGAATGCCGGATCAGGATGAATGGTATGCCAAATATATTGACTATATGATTGAGGAAGGCTATCTGGAGCCGGGAGACGAGAAGATAAGTAAAAGCTACGCAATGGGCGCACTGACCTATGGCGAAGCGGCATATGCGGCGGATCGCGTTTCAAAAGGGCTTTCGAGCGCCCTGAATGTATCTAAAAATAAATATAAAAAGGCAATGCCGAAGGAAGAATGGTGGCTGTTTTATGAGTCATTCTTAAAAAAGGCAGATTCGGAAAATGCGGTCAAAAAACAGAAGCTGGTGCTTTATGGAACACCGAAAAATGTGAAGGAAGCAGCGGCATGGACGGCATATACGGATCAGGGAACGATGAATTTTGAGGGCGTGTCGCTGGATGCCTGCATCGATCGGA
>NZ_FR895069.1:9683-13284 GCF_000434655.1 Clostridium sp. CAG:43
TCGATCATCACGCTGTGCGGCGTACAGTCTGAAAAAGTTACATATAAGAATGTCTGGATCGTTCCGGGAGAATCGGGTGGGATGAATGTGTATATTGGCACGATCGTCCGGACATTTCCAGAGGAAGAAAAGCTCAAGGATCGTACCGATGGCGTGCTGGCGGATGTTGAGCTGGATAAGGGCAAGATCCGCAAGTTGTCGCTCAAGGAAGACATGATCGAAGGAAAGGTACTCTCGGTCAAGGATGATACGATCGAGATTGACGGGTACGGAACGCTGAAACTGGACGATGATTTTAAAGTATATAAAACATATGGAGTCGTCAAGGAGCAGAAAAAGCGGGATGTGCTGGTCGGCTATGATCTGGGAAAATTTGTCGTGGCTGGCAAAAAGGTTTGCGCAGCACTCTTAAATCATGATTTTTCAGCGACGAACATCCGCGTGCTGATCATGAATGATGATTATTCCTCCTTGTTTCACACGAAAGTGGTACTCCAGTCGGACAGCACGATGCATGTGACCTGGGGCGAATCAGAGGAGACTTTGAGCCCGGGAACGAAATTGTCCGTGAGTCCTGGCGATGACCGCCTGAAAGAAGGGCGCATGACGATCACGCTGGAAGACCCGCAGAAGGAGATCCGCATCCTGAGTACCAAGCGGGCGCAGGGAACGCCGTCGTATTTCGGCAGCTTCGAGTTGAGCGAGGAGTCGGATGGGCTGCTTCTGATTAATGAGCTGGACGTCGAAGATTACCTGACACGCGTAGTGCCGAGCGAGATGCCATCTAATTATGAGCTGGAGGCGCTCAAGGCGCAGGCAGTTTGCGCGCGGACGTATGCCTACCGGCAGATCAAGGCGAATGCCTACAGCCGTTACGGCGCACACGTTGATGACAGCACGAACTATCAGGTGTACAATAATACAGAGAGCAGTGAGCGGACGAATCTGGCAGTCAAGGAGACGGACGGGAAGATTGTATATTACAACGATACCCCGGCGGAAACGTATTATTTTTCAACTTCCTGCGGATATTCGACCGATGGAACGATCTGGGGCGCCAGCAAAGACGAGGTTCCGTATCTGAAAGGGATTGGTTTGACGGAAAAGAAGAAGATTCCGGATTTGACGGACAACGACACATTTCTCAAGTTTATCCAGGGACAGGGTGAGCAGAATTATGATTCCTCGTTCCCGATGTACCGCTGGAAAACAACGATCACGAATAAGAAGCTGCAGCAGAAGGTAGATACCATCGGCGAGATTCAGGGTATTTTTGTGACTTCCCGCGGTACGGGTGGTATCGCCCAGACGGTGCAGATCGTCGGAAGCGAGGGAACCAAGACGCTGAAAGGTCAGAGTCAGATCCGGAGTATCCTCGGCTCGGAATCACTCGTTTATAAGAAAAATGACGGAACCGAACTGACAGGATGGAGTACGCTACCGAGTGCCTTTTTCTCGGTGGATGAAACTGCCAGGGATGAGGAAAAAGACATCCGCACATTTACCATCTGGGGCGGAGGCTACGGTCACGGAGTCGGCATGAGTCAGAACGGCGCACAGGAGATGGCGCGCGAAGGCAAGAATTATGAAGAGATTCTGATGTTCTTTTATGATGGGGTTGAAATTCGGGATTGTGAGGAAGATTAGATTTAGAAGATGGCTGCGCTGAAAGGGCACGGTCAGGATTCCTCCCCCAATGATAAGAGTGTGTGATTGGGGTAAATTAGAAAAAAATTCAGATATTATGTATTATTAAGTAGAAAAGAGACGCATCCGTAAAATGAAAGAAGCGTCTCTTTTTCTGCTGTTTGTATGGATTTCAAGGATGAAGCAGTTATACTGCGTGACGGACTATTTGCGGTACAAATATTTTGGAAGTCCGTTTTCCATAATATGGGAAACGTCTCCTTGGATCAGCGGCTGCGAGTAAGCCAGGAAATCATCGCTGACATCGGTACCGTTTTTCGTGATCCACTCAGCAGGTACTTTCTTTTCCTGATTGCAGATCAGATTGACATCCTTGAGAACTGGATGAATTTTATATACAGTGTTACTATGTTTTACGCATGAAGCGGATGCTGAGTCTAAGTCCGCAGCGTTTGAAACGGCAGTAGCTGCATGAACAGGTTCAGAAGCAGCTGTATCAGTCTCACGCTCAAATGCGACCATCTGTCCAGTGTGACCGTCCAGGGCTGCCTGGACGCCGAAACGGCCTGCCATTTCAGCCTCGTTTAAATCAGTACCGGAAACGGTGAGACCGGAGCAGCGCTGGTTGACGTTGAGCTCGACCGAGCGCACCTTGACGCCGAACTGGTTGCGGATATAATTTTCCAGAATTTTGCCGCATCCGGCTAACATTTTGTGACCGAAGGTGTCGACCTGGGCTTCGGTTGAATATTCGCAGATAAAACGACCGCCGTGGTCGCGGATGCCCTCGGAGACGCAGACGATGACATTCGCTGTCTTTTCAAACGCTTTCTTTAAGTCGTCATTAAATTGTGCCAGCTCAAATGGAGCTTCCGGCAGATAGATTAAGAGAGGATTGTCACCGGCTTCCTTGCGTGCTAAGGCAGAGGCAGCCGTCAGCCATCCGGCATGGCGTCCCATGATCTCAACGATGGTGACCGATTTCTGCTGATAGACAGAGGCGTCCAGCGCAATTTCACGGACGGATGCAGCGACATAGCGGGCAGCACTGCCGTATCCCGGCGTGTGATCGGTCAGAACGAGATCGTTGTCGATCGTCTTGGGAATGCCGATAAAGCGGATCGGACTTTTGATCTGCGCTGCATAGCGGGAAAGCTTGCTGACGGTGTCCATCGAGTCGTTGCCGCCGATGTAAAAGAAATAGCCGATGTCCAGCCGCTCCAGTTTTTCAAAGAGGACGCGGTAGAAGCTGTCGGAGAGGTTCTCCGGGAGTTTAAAACGGCAGGAACCCAGATACGCCGCCGGAGTCAGGCGAAGAAGTTCCAGATCGTCATCGGAGAGTGTTTCTGAAAGGTTCATATAAGAATCCGCGAGAAAGCCTTCGATTCCATTTATCATGCCGTAGACGCAGCCAACCGCATCGCTGTGGCGCGCACCTTCGCAGATAACGCCGTAAAGGCTTCCGTTGATAACCGCGGTCGGTCCGCCGGACTGTCCGACTAAGATGTTTTTCTTGTTCATAAGGTAAATCTCCTTTTTGTGAGGTAAGTACAAGGTTTACGATATAAAAAGTTTTAAATCAATATAAAAATGTACATAAAATGATTTGCTGGAGTTGTATTTTTCATAGAGGCAAAAACAAATCAAAAAGTACAACTCAAAACGTATCTATTGTAGCGGAAAGAGAGGAAGAAAGCAAGAGGAAAAGGCATATATGATAAATAATATGAAAACCGGATACTCGGGAAGTGGATAAAGGGCTTATAAAAATTTGGAGATAGATGTATAGAATAGCAGAAACGGGTCATACTGTTAGTATCACAAAAGAGAAATTTTTGAATACTTATCCTCCCCTTTTTAATACCCTGTTCGTTGGCTTTGTGCAGCGGACGGGGTGTTTTTTGTTTCATAGGAAATTACCGAAAAGCCTTTTTTAACAACACTTTGCAAGAAT
>NZ_FR895070.1:0-14852 GCF_000434655.1 Clostridium sp. CAG:43
GCTGTGGCTGCTGCCACCGCCGCCTCCGCCACCACCGCCTCCGCCGCTGGAAGGTGTAGTTCCTTCCACGCAGAAGATCCAGTCTACTGCGGCAAATCTTTCCGCAAAATCATTGTCGAAGGTGGGTCCAGGAATATTCAGTGTAATCTTCATATTCTTCTGGGTACCTGCTACAAAACTTCCTAAACTCAGTCCATGTTCTCCGGCTACCATGGCTTCATAGCCACTTTTCGGAGTGACACCATCTGCACTTCCTTCGTAAATAGTCGTGCCATCCAGCTCCAGCTTCATCTCAATCTGCTTCATGATATCGTCACTGAAAGTCTTTCCAGGTACGGATGCCTTACTCTTATCCCGAACTGCAACTATACCATCATCACTGGTAAAATCAGCCTTCGACATCAGATAAATGGTAACGGATCGATTACTCTTATTGGAGAGAGAAACCTGCTTCTCTACCGTATCACCCGGCATCAGATCCTTCATACCGGAAAAGAGATCCTTATCCTGGTATCCAACCACGACCTTCGTATCGTCGGCGTATCTGCCACTGCCATTTACATCAACTGAATCTGCAGCGAGTGCAGTCATGCTTAGCACTCCTACGAATGTCGCCGCCCAAAAGCCTGCCATTATCCGTTTAAATAGATTTTTTTTCATAGCATATTAACCTTTCTCGCTGCGAATAATTTGTTTAAGGGATACTTACTTTGTAATTACTGATTTTGGAGTAATTCATTAACAAGAATTACGGAGTAACTAAAGTATTTGAACTTGCAATCACTTTATTCTTGTCATCCGGTAAATCAACTTTATCTGCGTCTACCTTATCAAATTCAGTAAAAGCAGCATCTGCATCATCAAAATTCTTACTCTGAATTGCATCTGCTACTACCTTGATGTTGAATTTCTGATCTACATATTCGTTGCCCCATTTAGCACCTGGAATTTGAATTTTATCAAAGATAGTCTCTTCTGTTTTCTTATCACTTAAAAGAAAAGTAGGTACATATGCATAACATACATCTTCACCGTTAATAGTGCCTTTCGTCCAGTTCAAGTCGAGTGCATTAAATTTATTATCTACTTTTTTAAGAAAAGTAATGTCATTATCCTTATTTGGTTCTACTTTAGAATCAACCACCTTCTTATCAACAAGAGAGTTTAAAATCACATCATTACCAGATACAACAATTTTCACTCTTACATACGCATCATTTCCCTTGTTCTCGATGGATACTGCTTTCTGGAACTTATCTCCTGGCATTACATTTTTATACTCTAAACCCTCAGGTGAGGTCACTTTATTACCATCCGTACCACCATCTTCCTTCAGAAGAATATCCACTTTTCCCATTGTCACTACATTGGTTGCTGTCTCGGTATCTGTAAACCATGCCAGGGTTCCACCTACTGCTAATGTACCTACTAATGCTACCGCTGCTGCTGTGAGTGCTACTTTCTTTTTCATCCTTCTACCTCCAAGTTTTAAAAAATTTTTATTATAAAAGCATTCCTACTTTTATTGTTGAATACATATAAATTTTGTTAATTTCCATTTGCCTTTTCAAATGCCGCATATGCTGCATCTGCGCCTGTTGCACTACCTACATCCATATTATCTGCCTGTACGGCTTCGGCTATGATCGGTATTGCCAACATATCCTCGGTAATGCCATCCGGCAGTTTACCATTCTGTATCAGATTCGGATAAGTGACTGCTTCCAGGAATATAGCTTTTTTACAACCGTCTTGAGCAGGATCTAGCGCAGTCGAAAGATACCAGTATCCATCCTCTTTACGAACCCATGATGCGGAAATCGTGCCATTTTTATCATATAAATCTGACACATATATATCACTGCCATTACGGTTCCAAGCACCAATCTGTTTACTAACACTCGGACCTTCTGTGGGCTTGTAAGTTACAACAGCACTTCCAACCTGCTCATTTCCATCAGCGTCCTTGTACGTATACCTCAGGGTCGGAATATCCACTCTGATTCTGACATAACACTTCGATGTACCGGTGGCTTTCACTCCGATTCCGCTCTTTGTAAGACCGTCTACTTTCTCCTCAACTTCAACCTCAACCTTACCAGTTGAGATGCTATTAACTGCTGCCTCGATATCTGTAAAGAATGCAACGGTTGCGCCAATTGCAAGGATTGCGATCAGCAGTAACGCCAAACCGAATTTCATCGATTTATTCAACATTTTATTCTTGTCTTTCACTCGACTGCTCCTCCTCTTCCGGCTTTAACAGTTCCGGTATAATCTGCAGCAGGATAAATACAATGACATAAGCACCGATACAAAACATACCTTTTTTAGTCCGCATATACAGCGGAATATATCCTATCATAGGCACCGACATACCTGCTTTACCTATCACACTATCAAATGAAACCGGAGCCAAATCCTCTACCTCATTGGCATCGCCTTTTGTCTTAAATTCCCGTGTTTCCTCGTTTATCTTGATTACACGATGGGTAGCTATGGCATTATCACCTTTCCGGAAGGTGATAGGATCTCCGACCTCTATCTCCTCTGGGGTGATATGCTTATCCACAATTACCACACTTCCTACATGGTAATAGGGCTCCATGCTGCCGCTCATGACAGCATAGATATCATTGCCCATTACCCGTGGTACTATCATGACTGCCCCGACGGCAATCACGATAAGTACCATAATTACTGAAATTAAATTACAAATTTTTGTTACTGCTTTTACCATGATCCCTACTCGCCTTTCTGGTTACTATTCTTTATTCGCGCGACTAGTTCTCATTGTCGTCGTCATCTTCTGTCTTGCCGCCGTTTGTGAAAAGAGCGGCAATTTGACGGATTCTGCTTTTTGTTCCGCTGGTGCTTACTGGTTTGAATTTACCATTTTTTACCGTATTAACTGTAATCTTAGAATCTGTAAAGTAACCGTCAGCACATCTGTAGTTTTGGAATGTCACGGTTTCTGGCTGATTAAATCTTACAGTTACCTCCGTTGGATTATTACTATCTGCTTGGTACTGTAAATTAGGCATCTCTTCGAGAGCATAATTACCAACCGGAACCGTAATTTCTTTAGATCCTTCGGAAGCATCCTTAGCGATCGGCACCGACACATAAAAGCTTTCTTGTGTCGTTATATTGGTTACTTTAAAAGTAAATGTAACATTTTCTTTTGCAGCCGGATTCTCTGAACCTTTATTCGGATTCTTTACAAGTTTTTTAGTAATACTAAGCTTTCCTACTGCTGGAACCAGTTTGTTTGTAATCGTAATTGTATCCGACTGGCTCGTATTATCCGCATAATCAATAGTGACAGCATTCTGTTCAACTGCATTATCTCCATTCAGTTTTGATAAGACAAATACCGCCTGATAGTTCGGATTCATTCCAGGGCATTCAGTTAAATCTTCCATAACATTGATACTTGCTACCTCTTTTGGAATATTCACAAGTTTCACTGTTTCTCCTGCTTTTAATTTGACACTGAAAGAACACGTTCCATTCTGTCCACTAAAATTTTCCACACTATGACTGGTATTATCAGCTAACGTGAAATCTGTTTCATCAAGCTGTATACTATCTTTAGTCGTCACGGTTACATTAAATTTATACTGTGCATCTGGAGACGGATTCGAAGCATTCGTCAGAACTTTTTTCAACTCCAAATCTCGCTTATAATAATAGTTTGTAAATTTAACGTTATCGCCTGCCTTTACTGTTTCACTTGTACGCTCTCCCTTATCGTTACTATTAACGTCAACTGTCGTTTTCCAAGCATTCCGTGTTCCTACTTCCGTGATTATAAATTCTTTCTCGATATCTTCCGGATTAATTTTAAATATTGCACTAGCTGTTGTCTCTTGACTGTTAATCGTAATGACTTTTTCCGAATAAATTTGATCCGGATTATTCTTAGGCGTAAGCGTAAAGTTAAATATCTTCTCATCCGGGTAAGCTTGTTCATCTCCAGCCAATGTTTTCTCTACTGTAATAATTCCATATTTGGAATAGACATTAGTGAACTCAACATTGCTTTCCCCTTTGTTTATAGTGCCAGATACAATCGGATTATTTTTTGTAGCTTCTGTTAGTGTTCCATCTACCTTTGCCTGAACGGAAGTCAGAACATAATCATCATCCTCTTTAGGCGTTGGAGTAATCTCTGTAACTGTATAGCTTACTCCTTCAGGTAAATTTTTAAATACAATTGAGTGATCCTTAGCTAATGTAAAGTTATATTTTCCACTGTTCTGTGTTACGCCTTCAGGTTTGGTTGGTATTGAAACGCTTGTATTTCCCTGTTTAAACTCTACAGTAAAGTTGTACGTTTGATCGGGCATGTTTCCATCGACTTCAACCTTTTTACTGATTGTCAAAATAGGTGCTACCTTAACTACAGGTTTCGGGAAATTAACTTTCCCCATCGCATCCGTATATGTTAAATAAGCTTCTTTGTTAGAAAAATAACCTGTTTCATTACTGTGTGTTCCTGTATCTCTACCATTTGTCGCAGTGTCAGGATAATCTGCTGTATAAGAACCTGTTACCTTTACTGCATACGTAAGAACCTTTTTTTGTCCCTTAGCAAGACTATCTGCTACTTTCCACTCAATTTTCGATTCTCCGATCGTATAAATAGCAATTTCCTTACTGGTTTCCGGCTCTAAGTACTTAACAGTATTATCATCCACCTTTTCTGGATTAAGCCTTACTCCCTTATTATCAACTTTCTGTTTTCCATCAGCACTTGTTCCAGAAACAGGCACATTACCATAATACAGTTCAGGAGCATTTATCTGGCTTCCACCAATCTTAATTCCAACTGGTTCAACATGATTACTTAAAATGTCCGTCACCACCGGATTGGTTACATCAATATTCTCAACCGTTGTACCAGAATCGCCAGCAGTGGTTGTCTGAATCGTATCACCTTCAACTTCCAGTGTCACATCGTACTCATTTTCTTCTGTATAGTTCTTCCAGGCTTTTTTTTCAACCTTCGGATCCAACTCACCGTATATATTCGTACATTGAAGGAGATATCCCACCGTATTGCTCACTTGATATATGTCAGATTTTTTTCCTGAAACAGGCGATTGATTTACTCCATTTGAATTACTTACCTTCCATTTAACCTTGTCTGTACCCTGTGAGTTTGTTTCCTCAACATAAAAATATTTACCGGTGTCAATATTAAGATCTTTTACAGCTCCTCCATTCAACGTAAAGGGTTCAATAGAAACTCCATCCGTATTCGATGAATCATCCTGATAAGTTTCCAATTTATTCTTATCGTCTGCGATCACTACTTTGAAGCCAAAGTTACTGCCTGCCTTAGTTGCATCTCCGCCCTGTATATTCTTCTGTATTCTCACACCCTGAGAAGGAATTACAGGAAGGTTAAACTCCATATAGCAGTTAGAACTGTCGCCGCCACGTTCCATATAGTAAAAATCAAGTGTATATACTTCGTCAAAATCTGCTTTTGGTCTTTCAAATCCAACGCAACGTTTTATTCCATTCTGGGCAGTTGAAGAAGCATCCATATCATTGTACAGATACCAATCCACTTCACCATGGCTTGGTGCTTTCTTCGTTCCTGTAAATACATCATTGTGTTTTATAATACCAGTGGAAAAATCAATCGATCCCTTTGTTAATCCGTGAATTCCGCCAAGATCCATTGCCAATCTACTAGCTGATTCCGGCTCATTCTTCTTTCGAATATATACCCAAACGTCATCATCACCGGCAAATGTAAAGGTCATCGGTTTGCCAGCTGTCTTCCCATCCGAAGATAAATTGAAGTCAAACGAAACCTTCATACCAAATGTGCATTTTTTAGCTTCATTTGGTGAAATCAAATATGGTTTTACATACTTATTATATGGGAAAAAGCCATCGAAAGAATAATGTCTACCCTCTACCTTCTTTAAAGCATTACCTTCAAGCTTCATTCTTAACTTTTGACCTTTATAGCTATTCCCTTGCTTCGATTCTACAGCGTTAAACACATAGTAATCATCTACCTTTTGTAATACATCTTTAATATCCACTCCATAATTGGCGGATGTTATTCCTGCTGTCAGTGTATCTCCATTTTCCGGAAATAATTTTGATACCTCATTCAACTTACCTATGTTATAATCATTTGAAAGCTGAATTTTCCCGCTTTCATTATAGGTTGATGCCATAATTCCCTGAAAAGCCACTTGACCATAACCCTCCCAATGATATGCATTAGGTAAATATGAATTTTGAAGATTCTTCTTATTATCAGGCTCATTCAAATAAAACGTCTTTGTCTCATCACCTGCGGTATCATTTTCTATACCTATTATCTTATTAATATTTTGATCCTCATATTTCCCGAACAAATTTTTATCATAATTATACTTATACAGATTAACTTTGAAATCACTAAGCATCTCCGTATTCGCCGGATTAAGACTGGCAACAGGCATCACCATCAACCCCGCAGATGCTTCTGCCGCTTTTGCATTGCCACGTGCTCTTACCATTCGGAAAAGTGATCTGCTTTTTCTCTTCATCAGCACGACTGGGTATACTTCTGCCGGGATATCCACACCTTCTACATCGGAGGTATATACATCCACATCATCGTTGTATGTTTCGTCGTCAACTTCTTCCTCTTCTTCGTCGTCCTCACCCATCATCTCGAATTCTTCTTCCGGACTCTTCGGAGCGTCTTCGTCGTCATCGTCGTAGGAATCCTGAGGTACAAATGCCATTACTCGGTCGATACGATGGGAAGAAATAGAAACCTGCTGTTCTTCGCCTTTTTCCGAGGTGCTATTTCCGGTGTTTCCTTCATTGCCACCCTGGTTCTCCTGAGTTTTGTTCTCTCCCTTATTATCTGCAGACGGTGCCTTATTCTCAGTTGTATTACCAGAATTTTCTTTCGAACCCTGATTTTCAATTTCTACAATGGTTTCTTTGTTTCCTTCATTACCTCCCTGGTTCTCCTGACCTTTGTTCTCTTCCTTATTATCTATGGACGGTGCTGTATTCTCAGTTGTATTACCAGAATTTCCTTCTGAACCCTGATTTCCACCTTCTACCGTTGTGTCTTTATTATCATTTTCCTCTGTGGAGGTACTTCCGGATCCATTTTCTGTAGTTCCGTTTTCCGTAGTTCCGCTTTCTGTGGTTCCGTTTTCCGTGGTTCCATTTCCATCGTTTTCGTCTGTACTGCCCTGGTTCTCCTGGCCTTTGTTCACTTCTTCGTCTGTAGATGGAGCAGGTGTTTCCTCCTCTTCCTGATCGGTTGCCAGCAGCACATTCTTACTTTCTACCTGTACCAGTGCACTCTTTCTTCCATCGATATCCAGCTGGAATGTTAAATCATCATTTGAACGGTTAATAAACAGGAAAATGAGTTTTTCATCGCCATTCATCTCATAATTTTCTGTATCGACGATCGTATCGTTGGCAGATGGTTTTCTCAAATCGCTGTCAGATGCTTTTTCCATATCGCTGTCGGATTCTTCTGTTATGTTGCTGTCAGATGCCTTCCGTGCATTGCTCTGAGTAGCTGCTTTTGCCGCCTGACCGTTCAGTTTCACAAATATCTGAAGTTCTGCATCTTCGTACATTGCATCGGATGCGCTCGCCTCACGGGCATACGGAATATCCTGAAGCTGATAAATGCTTCCGGTGCTCTGATCGAAGATATCCGCATATGCATCGGAATCTACGAATTTAATCGGATCTTCTTCATCTGAAGTCTCAAGCAATTCTTGAAATCCTACCTGTGCATTATAAAATGCGCCTGAACGGATCGCTTCTTCTGCCTCTGTTTTCAAGGCTGTTCCATCCAGTTCAAACAAGACATCTCTTTCCTTAGCGGAAGAATCTAAATCCGGATCCGCAAAGGCGATCCCTTGAAATGATGTTAAAACCATACAAACCGTCAGGATCATCGCAAAACTTCTTTTAATTTTTTTCCTAATCCTTCTCATACCCTTCACCTCTACCTGTTTGTTTTTTCTATATTTAATGGTTTTTACCATCTACATTCCTATTTGCTTTTCTTATCTATACAAGACAATGGTTCTTTTTCATATCGTAAATAGTGTAATTTCTCATTTCTAAAACATTTTAAGTTGTATACAAAGCGGTCATTTGTTGATGCTTTATCTTTTTGCGTGATTATTTTTGCTGAACTTCTAAGTATTTTGGCTTATGGATGAACAACACTTTTGTTGATAAGTGTTATAACCTGCAACGTTGATTAAACGAGAGATCAAAGTGATTGAGGGCCAGCTTTTTACAGATAGCCCTCTTTCGCTTTGTAAAAAACCTCATCACTGTAAACGGAAATGTTTACTCTTCTTCTGTTTTCTTTTTGCCTGTCATAAGTACATATGCTGCTGCCATCATGCCGATTGTCATGAATAACATATACACATCTACCGGTGTAGCATCGCCTGTTTTCGGCAGTGCCTGCAGCGGGATACCTGCTTCATCAGCCGGAGCCGGATCTACATTCGGAAGAACTGGGAACGGAATCTCTGCTTCTGCAGTCTGGCTGCCAGGACCCTTACCAGAACTGGAGCTGCCGCCGTGACCTCTGCCGGAGCTAGAGTGACCACCGGAGCTTCCGCTGCCACTGCCTGAACTTCCACTGCCACTGCCTGAACCACCGCTTTCACTGCCGGAGCCACCGCTTTCATTACCTGTGTTTCCACTGTTGCCAGGTTTTTCATTGCCGTCAGGTTTTTCACCGGGTTTTTCTGAATCACTATTTTTGGTGTTTATGAAATCCGCTTTGTGATCTCCATTTTCAACAATCGTTCCACTAACTTCCGTCACATTCGGTGTGTAACCGTCTAGATTTTCTGTTACCTTATACACGATTCCTGTCGGTAACGATGTTTTTTTGCTTTCTCCATGTTTCAGTTGGAAGTTTGCTTCACCACCTACAAACTCCATCTCACCATAGGTACCTTTCAAAGTCTTATCAGATAGTTCAACTTTAAAATTAAAGAATTTATCTTTATCACATGCTGTACCATCAACCGTCTTAGATACTGTGAGATCTCCTCCTACATAGATATTCTCATAGTCTACTCTTGCCAGACCTTTTGAAGTTTCAGTAACTTCCACATTTGCAGTCAAACTCTCTGCAGACGCACCACCATTTACAGATACTTTTGTAGCAGAACAATTCGACTGGGATGGTTTTGTTTCTTCTACTGTATATGTTCCAGTCTGCAAGCCAGTAAGGATTGCACGTTCCCCGGCTTTCAATGTAATCTTTCCATCCGCTGGAATCTTATATGCTTTCACTTCACCTTTCAGTTTAAGTTTCGCATTTTCCTTTCCAGGATTTTTAATCTCTGGTTCTTCCGTAACGATGCTATATAATCCTTCTGCCGGTTTGCCTTCTTTTGTTACAATAAATTCAAACTGCGTTTCTTTTGTCGGTATTCCTTTACCATCAACTGATTTACTGATAAGAAGATTTCCACGTCCTCCCTTAACCTCTGGATTGGGATATTGATGTGTTCCTGCTATTCCATTTTTAACATAGTTAAAATATGCAGCATCCACTCCTGTAACGTCGTATTTTTTATCTGGTTTATAGAATGTGTATTCTGGATTCAATTCAATCTGATAAACCAAATGATACCGATGTAAGAATGTATTTGAACCGTCTGATTCTGTATACTCAATTACTTTGTTTTTATCTCTTTCATATAGCTTGTCAATATCCCATCTGACTGTTGTGAGAGATTTCACTACCGGAATATCCCCATTTGGAAGTAACTGACCGTTATATTCAAACATCAAATTAATATAATCCGTTGTCGCATTAGGTTCTATATAGTCCTCAGAAAAGCTATATCCTGCATCCTTAGCTAAATTTTTTATTTTAGACAAATCATAATCGCAAGACACGTTACCCAAAATTCTTTTAAAATTCTTCTTTCCTATTTCTCTCCACTCAGCATCTCCTGGAATTGGTGAGCAATAGTACAAGGTATAATCACCTTTGATCTTAGTGTTGTCATTAACATAACGTTCTACTTTTTTGTGACTACCAAAGTCTATAGTAACTTTTACAATCTCGTCTGTATTTTCAGTATTCTTCGCGGTTTCTTCGTCCTCATATAAAGCATATGAATTACCCGAATCATCTTTCAGATAGTAAGAACTCAGATCTAGAACTTCTTTCCAAGATACCGGTATGGTAACATCCAGATGAACGTTAAACTCATTCTCTGTATTGGTTGCAGATACTGTTTTTTTCAATTTGAAACCATTCTGTTTAATTGTAGGTTTCAAACTGTCTGGAATCTGTTTGATATCTTCTTCCGTAAGTCCTTTTTTCTTATCCTTGTCAGCATAATACCATTGGCTTCCAATCTGCCAATTGAAAGCACTGTAAGGATTACCGCCTAAATCGTATTCAAAATCATAATCATCATCCGTAAGAATCTTAAATTTAGAATTAGCTTCACCGGCATCAAGGGTCATGACTTCATAATTCAAGTCAAGTAACTCACCCGCTGTTGTCACGAACGCCGCTGCTGCTCTGCCTTTAAAAAGCACACTCTCGTATACAGTTCCGGAAAGAGAAGCGGTTGTTTCTTCTGATGTTACTTCTTCTGTTTCTTCCGGCAGAGTTACTTCTGTTTCTTCCGGTTCAGCATCTGTTTCCGTTCTTTCAGACGGTACCTCATTGTCAGGTGTTTATTCTGCCGGTGTCTCATTGTCAGGTGTTTCCTTTGCCGGCGCCTCACTGTCAGGTGTTTCTTCAACCGGTGCCTCACTGTCAGGTGTTTCCTCTGCCGGTGCCTCGTTGTCAGGTATTTCTTCTGCCGGTGCCATCAGGAACATCTGAAAATGAGCAGAGCGGGAAACCTTTGCTTCTGCCTGTTCGCCTGCATTTTCACTTGTGCTGTTTGCTTTCTCGCTTGTGCTGTCGGCTTTTTCACTGGTGTTTGCTGAATTCTCAGATACAGAACCCGCATTTTCAGTCTCAGTGCCTTCTGTTCCAGTTTCGCCGTCAGGTGTTTTTGTATCTGGTGTGTCTGTTGTTTCGCCGTCAGGTGTTTTTGTATCTGTTGTGTCTGCTGTTTCGCCGTCAGGTGTTTTTGTATCTGTTGTGTCTGCTGTTTCGCCGTCAGGTGTTTTTGTATCTGTTGTGTCTGCTGTTTCGCCGTCAGGTGTTTTTGTATCTGTTGTGTCTGCTGTTTCGCCGTCAGGTGTTTTTGTATCTGTTGTGTCTGCTGTGGTTTCCGGTGTATCTGTTGTGTCTGCTGTATCCGGTGCAGGCAACTCTTCCTCTTCGAGCTTCATCTGCTTTTTAAGTTCTTTTGCAGAAAGAATCTCGATTTTCTGGCTGGTATTTCCGGCCACTTCGATGGTTCCGGTCTGTTTTGCAGATGAGTTTAAAAGCAGAAAGATGATCTGTTCATCTCCTGTAATCATATACTCATCATCTTCGCCTTCGAATTCATCTTCCTCATCCATGACAAATCCATCCGAAGACAGACGGGCATATACCTTTACAGTCAGATCGCCTTTGTTCTGCTCCAAGCCCTTGAGTTCGTACAGTTTTTCATCTTCCAACTCAAATAAGCCTGCATAATCTTCTGCTGCTTCTCCGACAAAATTAAAATCTTTTGCCACACTGTTTCCATTTGCTGCGTCAATCAGAGCATTTCCAAGCTCTGTCTGGTCAAAGACAAAATTCGTGTTTTCAGTTTTGGTTTCAGGTACTGCTGCCCATACGGTTGTACTTCCAATATTGGTCGTAATCATACTGGTACCAAGTACTGCCGCCATCAGGCGTCTGGCCTGATTTAAACCCTTATGAAACCGAAGATATTTTGCCTTTCGACTTTTACCTTTTCCTTTCATACCCTTCCTCCTAATTAATATAGCCAATACAGAGAATTCTATTTCTGTTCACATCTGTGTGCCCAGCATCATAATTTCTCTATATGTGGTTTCTGCAACATCCAAAAAAATATGTCAACTTTCGCTGACCAGATTCACGCGCCAAGTCTCACGGACATCCAACTTGAACCTGTCCTGTTTCATGTTTTAAATGCAGCCTTTCCGTATCGTATTTAGTCTTCCTCTTCCGTCTCGTACGCATACAAAATGGTTCTTGCATTCTGAAACTCATAACTGCATGTTATAAATGAGTATAATCGTGTAATGGTTTCTTCTGCCGGTGCAGATGCACTGGCTTTTTCTGTCATCTTCCCAATATAGGAAGTAAATTCCTCTTCCGATGAAAATTCTGTTTTTCTGCGAATTCCGTCTGCCGATGCCACCACGGCCGCCAGTGTTTTCAGGTGCATCTCCCGATCTGGCAGATACAGGATAACCTCCGGATGTTTATTGAAATATTCCTGATTTTTAAACTGGACTATATCCTTGAACATGCTTCCATTTCTCATATGGTGACCGTACAGAATGTTATGCTGTGATGAGAAATCCGGCTCATCTTCATAATCCAGAAAAATTGTTCCCGCCACCGTCTCCTGTCCATTCAGATCGTGGTGAAGGTAATAATCATTGTCTTCCCCATGAACCACCGGATAATTAATCTGTGTTCCGGGAATCTGAATCCATGCTGCCACATCCTCGTTCTGTTCCCACAAGGTCTTAAAATCAATGGGGGATACATAGGCTTCTTCTGCTTCCGGTTCCGTTGGTTCCGTCGGTGCTTCTTCGGACTCTTCCGTGGACTCAACCACCTGTTCCATCAGCTTATCGTGTGCTTTTTTCTGCTGGATTCCCTTCCATATATAGGAAGCTAAACCACCGGTTCCAATAGTAAGTGCTGCTATCATGATGAAGATAGCAGCTGTTCGCTTTTTATCCTGCATTCCTTACCCTTGGTTCCTTTCTGCATATTCCTGCAGAAATGGCTTGTACAGTTCCTCTTCTGCCTGTCTGCGGGCCGCTGCCGCATCTTCAATTCTCGTAAAGGTTCCCAGATTGTGTACCTTTCCCTGAAATCCTATGGCCGCTCTCCACTTTGAGTTTTCACGCTTATAGACACCCCGGTAACCGCTTGTATTGCTTGCCGTATTCTTAGGATTTGTTATCTTCTCCAGACAGGTACCATCGACAAAGTGAATGGCTTTTTTCATATTTTCTTTTCGTGTTTCTTCCTGCAGACATCCGCAGCTTTTTGTCTTTCCGGCGCATAAGTTTTCTTTTGAAACTGCCACATGACGACCGCAGCTACAGATACATTCCCAGCATTCTTCCGTATTTTCCGCTCGTTCCACCTTTGAAAGAACCGTCAAACGACCGAACTTGCGTCCCGTCAGATCCACCCAGCGTTTCATGGGCAGTTCTCTCCGGTAGCAGCCGCAGCTTTTTGTATGTCCTGTTTTTAGATGGGACTCTTCCACTACTTTTTCATTGCCGCAATCACAGCGGCACAGCCAGTAGTGACGTTTTTTATTCCTCTGTATTTTTTCAATTTCACAGCAAGCCATCAGCCGCCCAAAGCGCTGTCCTGTCAGGTCCTGCCTCATACACCATACCCCCTTCTATGACATAATTATTATTATGTAACAACACTGTAAATTTGCATTTGTGTGTATTATTTGGACAATATTGCAGCATTGAAAGGTGCATCTGTAATATGTAATCATATATTTTTCGCTTTAGTGTATTGATTTTTTTCTAGGACGTGATAAACTAAAGACAGAGATATGTTCACTAAGATACATTCTCAGATAACAGTTGATATGATAATTGTTCGAAATTTAATTTTTGATTTTTTCCTTGTAATATCAATGGTTTTGGGAATTTGACGATTCGATTTGAACTTGATTCTTTTAGATTTGTTAGAAAATTATCTCATATATGGTATGCTAACAGATAGCAAGGTTTTATAACATAATAATAATTATGTTTTGTTTATTATGTCAGACAATTTATGGCGTTACATAATAATAATTATGTTTCATACTAATATTTTTAATTTTTCATGCATTTCATTTATTTTTCTTTATGAATCAGCAGCCCCAGCTCCAGCTGTCTAAGACAGGCTTCCCGGCTGCTGATTACCGTATAACGTCTTGTGGTTTCCACACTGCTGTGACCAAGATAATCGGCCAGACACACCAGATCGTGATCCCTTTCATAAAATACCTTTGCAAATAGGTGGCGCAGATTGTGCGGATATACCTTGCTGGGCAGGATGCCGGCTTCCACGCTGAGTTCTTTCATTGCGGACCATATATTCTGGCGTTGGACGGATTGTCCGTTTCTGGTTACAAAGATTGCCCCCTCTGTGATGCCTTCTTCCATACAAAACTTCTTTAAATAGGAAGAAAGAGATACCGGAATCAGGATAATTCTTCTTTTTCCCTTACTGTCAATCACAATTTCCTTTGTTTCCAGCGATTCTACAGACACATAAGAAAGCTCACTGATTCTCATGCCGGTACTTGCCAGTGTCTGAATAATCGCAGCCAGGCGTTTATCCTTCCTTTTTTCAGCCGTCCGGACCAGCTTTTTATAATCTGACATGGTCAGCTCTTTCGATTCATCACAGAAGATCTGCCTCTGTACGCGAAAGGCATGTATACAATAATCCTTTTTCCCTCTATAACAGAAATAGTTGTTTAGAGATGCTATCATTGAATTGGCACTTGATATTTTATAATTCGCCAGCAGAAATTCTTTATATTGTAAGACTGTTTCCTTGTCCCATTCCGTTCCGGCAAAATCGAGGAACTTTCTCACATCTCTGCTGTATTTTTCAATCGTATGCCTGCTTTTTTCCATTTCTCTCAGGTGTTCCTGAAATCCTATGAGTTCTTTATCTATTTCTA
>NZ_FR895071.1:0-1181 GCF_000434655.1 Clostridium sp. CAG:43
AAAAGGCTAATTTCGTACTTTATTAAAAAAGCCAAAAAGGCATCATACAAAAATTTTAAAAGTTGAACACTTGAATTTCTCACAGTTTTCACAGAAAGGAAATGTTTATGATAAAAGGAACCTTATATGGTGTAGGAGTAGGTCCGGGCGATCCGCGGCTCATGACGTATCTGGCAGTTGACACGATTCAGAAGTGCCCGGTGATTGCGGTACCGGCGGATGGAAAGGAAAATGCAGTTTCCTATAAAATTGCCAGCGGGATCGTGGAAAATCTGGATGAAAAGGAATGCTTAAACCTCACTACTCCGATGACAAAAGATAAAGCTGTTTTAAATGCAGCATACCAGGCTGCCTCGGATCAGATTATAGAGCAGCTGGAACAGGGGAAGGATGTTGCCTGCCTCACGCTCGGAGATCCGACGATTTACAGTACCTATATTTATATCCATCGGATTGTAAAAGCACATGGTTATGCAACTGAAATCATCAATGGCATTCCGTCCTTCTGCGCGGTCAGCGCCAAGCTTCAGGACAGTCTTGTCGACCGCTCAGAACAGCTTCATATTATTCCGTCCACTTATGATATTGAGGCGGCGCTGGAACTTCCAGGTACCAAGGTCCTGATGAAAGCAGCTTCCAAGATGCCGCTTGTCAAGGCGACCCTGAAAGAAAAGCATATGACAGGTACCATGATCGAAAATTGTGGTATGCCAGAGGAGCATATTTATCATAAAATCGATGAAATTCCAGATCAGGCAAGTTATTATTCGATTATTGTCGTGAAGGAAGGGAACCATGATTGAATTAAAGCATCTGACAAAAAAATACGATCATTTTCTGGCGGTCGAGGATCTGAACCTGAAAATTGAGACAGGCGAGTTCTTTGGGCTTTTGGGACCGAATGGTGCCGGAAAAACGACCACCATCGGAATGCTCTCCACTCTCCTGCTTCCGACTTCGGGTGAAATCTGGATCAACGGAGAGCTGCTGACCCGTCAGAAAAATCAGCTGAAACAAAAACTCAGTGTCGTTACGCAGGAATACTCGATGCGTCAGGATATGACGATGAACGAGATTATGGAATATCAGGGACGTCTTTATTATATGCCGATCAAAAAGATTCGGGAGCGGTCAGAGGAATTGCTGGAATTCTGCGGGTTGATCGATTATCGGAAGAGAAC
>NZ_FR895071.1:1208-5978 GCF_000434655.1 Clostridium sp. CAG:43
GAAAGCTTTCCGGAGGCATGAAGCGGAAGCTGATGGTCTGCCGGGCACTTTTAACGGAACCGGAAATCCTTCTTCTGGATGAACCGACTGCAGGGATGGATGCATTTGCCCGCCGTCAGATGTGGAATCTTCTGAAAAAGCTGAATCAGCAAAAGCTTACCATTCTTCTGACAACGCATTATATGGAGGAAGCAGAAACGCTTTGTGACCGTGTCGGCTTTATGTGCGGTGGACGTCTGGAGGAAACAGATGCTCCGGGTCATATGATAGAGACGCTGGGGCGGTATGCGGTTGATGAGACTTCACCAGATGGGCTGCAATCACACTATTTTCATGGAAAGGAGGAGGCAATTCAGTATTTGTCCGCGTCAGAACAGGAAACAGCGCTTCGCAGTACGACATTGGAAGATGTATTTCTGGAGACAATCGGGCAGCAGCTGGAATGCCGGTAAAAATGGGTATTCTTACTGTGTTATGGGAAAAATGGGTAGAATTCCGGCGGGATTTTTATAAAATCACGCTGGCTGCCATGATTGCCCCTCTTTTATATATTCTGGTGTTTGGTCTTGGAATCCAGACCATGTCGCACGGACAATCGTATCTGAACTTTCTGATTCCGGGAGTGGTTGCCCTGACGACCATGAACGGCAGTTTCAATGCTATCGCCCAGAATTTAAACGTCCAGAGATTGTACGAAAAAGCATTTGACCAGGTCATCATCTCTCCTACCCCGCTGTGGCAGTTCATCGCGGGACAGATCATCGGCGGAAGTCTCCGGGGATTATATGCGGGAGCCGTGATTATTCTTCTGATTTTGCCGATCGGAACGGGGCTCTGTTTTAACGGCTGGTCGTTCCTTCTAATGTTTTTAAACGGATCTGTGTTTTCCACAATTGGAGTTGTGGTATCTTTTTATGCCAAAAACCATGCCGATGTGCCGCGCTTTTCGAATTACGTGATTATGCCGATGGCATATCTGTGCAATACATTCTTTTCAGCCCGGAGTATGCCGGATGGTCTGCGCCAGGTGATTGAATATCTGCCGTTATCGCAGACCAGTGCGGCACTTCGCAGCATCGCCAATCATGAGGCATTTTCTTATACAACGATTGGGATCCTGCTTCTGTATCTGGCGTGTTTTTCGGTTGCTGCGTCCTGGTTTCTGTATAAGAAAAAGAATTTATAAACACAGGGTAAGGAGTTTTCTGTCTATGAAAAAAATAGGTTTCATTCTTCTGGGAATCATTTGTATCTTATTTAGCAGCCGGTGGACGTTGACGGCGCAGGCAGGTGCTGGAACGCTGCTTTCCCTGGAGGATGGTGAATATGCCATCGAGGTAACGATGACCGGAGGAAGCGGAAAGGCTTCGATCCAAAGTCCTGCTCTTCTGACGGTGACAGATGGAACAGCATACATATCCATCACATGGAGCAGTTCCAATTATGATTACATGGTGGTAGATAATAGAAAATACGAGAATGAAAGTGCCAAGGACGCAAATTCTCATTTTACGATCCCTGTTTTGGATCTGACAAAAGAACTTACAGTCAGGGCGGATACACTGGCGATGGGAACGCCTCATGAAATCGAATATACCCTTCAATTCAATACTACGTCGATTGCGTCTAAGAGCACGCTTCCGCAGGAAGGGGCGAAACGTGTGCTGATGATGGCAGCCGTTATTATTATCGGTGGCGGGATTCTGAATCATATCGTAAATGAACGCCGGAAGCGGGATTATACGGGGAAACGCCGGGCTTAAATTAAAAGGGATTCGTAACTGTTCAGTACCTTCACAGTTACAGGGATTCTTCTTTAAAAACCAGATTCGGGAGAATCCCCTTTCAATGCGTTTATCTTATTTATTATTCAGCCTGCTTTTGTACATAAAACAGGCGAGAATCAAAGTCGCAGCTCTCTCTTCTACCATCCATATACTGTCCGGAAGAGGCGTCACTGGTAATCAGTCCTAAATTCATCAGTTCGTCGCCATAGTGGGTGCTTACGGCACTTTCATGTCCTTCTGTATATTCCGTGACATTGTAAAGATCGGATTCTTCCAGTCCCTGTAAATGCAGCCGCGTAAACGGACCATTGGCGACATTCAGTGTCCGGTACCAGCCGACCAGGGCTTCTGTGCGGTCTTCACTGACTGCCATCCAGGCAGTGATATTGTTTTCAAACGGACTGGAAAGTCTGTAAAAAGTACCATACTGAATCAGGGACCGGTGCTGTTTCATAAAGGCGGTCTGAATTTTTAATTCAGATAGCTCATCTTCTCCGAGCTGTGCCAGATCCAGTTCATAGCCGAACGTTCCGAAGAACGCGGTATTGGCACGTGTCCAAAGCGGTGTCTGACGATGAAGCTGATGGTTCGGAGAAGCAGATACATGGGATCCCATCGAGCTGATCGGGTAACCATAGGAAGTACCGTATTGAATCCGCAGGCGTTCAATCGCATCTGTATCATCACTGATCCATCCCTGCGGTGCGTAATACAGCATACCTGCATCAAAACGCGCTCCGCCGCTGGCGCACGATTCGAACAGAATGTCCGGAAAGCGTGTGGTCAGCCGCTCATACATCTGATAAACACCCATAATGTAGCGATGAAATACTTCTCCCTGCTGTCTGGCGGAAACTCCTCTGCTCCATACATCGCTGAGACTTCGGTTCATATCCCACTTGATATAGGAAATGGAGGCACCTTCCAGAATCAATGCAATCTTTTCATAGATGTAATCAAGGATCTCCTGCCGGGAAAAATCCAATACATACTGGTAACGTCCGTGACAAGGCGTTCGCCCTGGAACCTGGAGGATCCAATCAGGATGCGTGCGGAATAAATCGGAATCGGCATTTACCATCTCCGGTTCGATCCAGAGACCAAACTTCATGCCGAGCGCTTCTATCTTCTGTGCCAGTCCGGAAAGACCGTTTGGCAGACGGTCGCGGTTTGCCTCCCAGTCGCCCAGTCCGGCTTTTGAGCTGCTTCTGGCACCAAACCAGCCGTCATCTAAAACAAACAGCTCTATGCCGCATTTCTGCGCTCTGGAAGCCAGCTGTAGAAGTTTCTCTTCGGTAAAATTGAAGTAAGTTGCCTCCCAGTTATTGATCAGAATTGGGCGCTCGCGATCACGCCAGTACCCCCTTGCCAGTCGGCGCCGGTACAGCCGGTGTAAAGTCTGGCTCATGTCGTTAAGTCCCTGAGAGGAGTAAACAAGCACTGCCTCCGGAGTCTGGAAGGTTTCACCAGGGTTCAGCTTCCAGCTAAAGCCAAACGGATTAATTCCTATCATAAGACGGGTGGTTCCATGTGACTCCACTTCTGCCTGAGCCAGAAAATTACCGCTGTAAATCAAGCTGCAGCCAATGGCTTCTCCCTGAAATTCGTCAGCCGAAGGGCGTTTTAAAATAATGAACGGATTCTGCTCATGGGAAGAATGTCCCCGGGTGCTGTCAATCGCCTGAATGCCATACTCAAGCCTGCGTGTGTGGAGTGCGCGCTCTCTCGCCCATGCCCCAGAAAACTGCATCCACTCATAATTGTGGTCAGGAAGATCCAGGCAAAGACTCATCGCGGTCTGAACCTGTACAGAAATGTCACCCTGATTGGAAATAGAAGCACTTCGGGCAATGACACCGCCCTCGACAAATATTGTATATAAAAGATGCAGCTCCAGATTAGTATGGGTATCTTTTAACGTAATAATAAGAGTTTCAGCTTCCCCGTCCTGTTCAGTATAAGTAGCGGGAAGTCCTGGCAGTTTTGGCTTTCCGGATGTAACCTGATATCCAGTAAATTGAAAATCTGAATAGGTACTTCCATCATTCTGGAGAATCTCTACTGCCGGATGACGGTAATCACCGCTTCCGTAAGTACCGTACTCCAGCTTAATATGTCCAAGTGAAAAGGTACGATCGTTTTCATAGAGATAAGATGCCATGTCTCTGGGAGCTAATTCAAGAAGGTATGAGAAATCTTCCTTGTCACGAATCTTTTTCCCATAATATAGCTGTCCCATATGTCCGTTTGGAAGAACCATCATGATATAGCTGATGGTCTGGTTATATAAATGAAATATCTTCGATGATTCGTGATATACAATACTCATATCCTTATTTCCTCCTGTTCTTCTGTCGCTTGTCATTTAATCAGATATAGACTGCTTGCCAAACTTTATTCTACCAGAAAATAGATTAAATGAACAGACTACGGACAGGAATATGGAAAATTCTATAAATTTGATTCTGTCTCTGTTATCGGTTGTGTGTACGTGTATGTGAACGGTAACGATTTATTTATAATAACGAATGGTCAGGTAATGCCCTGCGTCAATATGGTCATCCGAAAGACTATTCATCTGGCGCAGCTCCCGTACATACTCTTCAACTGACTCCTCCGAATCTGCACAATATGTCTGAGCAATGCTCCAGAGCGTATCTCCATCTTTCAGATGAATACTGGTATAGTACTTTTCCGGTCTAGTATCTGCTTCTTCCTCGGCCATCACATACATCAGACTCCGTCCAAAAAAGCCCGAAAGCAGCATGATGAAAACAACAGCTAAAACCATAACACCTTTTTTCAACGTATACATTTGCAATCTTCTCCTCTCGTGTTTTGTTGGAATCGTCTTTTTGTATTCAAATCTGTTCTTAAAGAATGAGAAGAGATTTGAATATTATAAAAACATTGGGAACGTTTGTTCTATATGGCTACATTATACGATACGAACAAATGTTTGTCAATGGGTTTGAAAGAAAAA
>NZ_FR895071.1:6042-6950 GCF_000434655.1 Clostridium sp. CAG:43
GTGCCCAGTAACGAAATTTGCCGTGGCTTCGCATTTAAATACGGCAAATTTCTATTGCCACTGCGTTTTCTTACGGCACTTTCGGTTCTAAAAGTGCCGTAAGAAAACGCGGCTTTGCTCGTAAGCAGCAGACACTTGCTCCTTATAAAAATCTAAATACTTTAGGTATATAGATTTTTATAGGGAATTATACATATTACACAAAACAGTGCTGCTATTTCTGGCAAATATGACCACAAAAGTCGATGAAACTATTCGCGAAAGCATCCTTTCACGAATAGTTGACAGTTTTATTCCTATTTTTGCTACCGAAATCATAATCTATGTATAACAATAATCATGTATAACATATATATAACATATCACAGAATCAGATTGACGCCTTTGTGGTTTCATGATAATCTATATACATAAAATAAAGTATGACGCAATTTGAAATTTCAGTTTAAATCGAACGTTATAAGACTTGGCGCATGATCTTTGCAAAGCACTTCTTTGAAATCAGTTTGATAAGCAGCGTATTATCTCGCGTAACTGTCTACATGAGTATGAACAGTTACCATCTCGCAGCAAGAATGTCAGGGTATTAAATAAACAGTTACAAAAAATAGATTGGAGAATATAGAATATGGGAGAAATTAAACAGGCAAACTTTCGAATCGATTCCGATACAGCGGATGCTTTCCGTGCATTTTGCGAACAAAAAGGAATGAACCAGGCCCAGGGCTTTGATCATGTGATGCAGGTGTTTGAGTTAAATCAAGCCAAATCCTCAATCCCGGGGAGAAGTGTCGAGATTGAGGAGTTTGAAACCATGGTTAAGTCCATCACCTCCGCATATCTGTATAGCTTGGAATTGAACCAGAATGCAGAAGCCAGAGCACGGGAGGAGTTCTCTTCTGAACTCC
>NZ_FR895071.1:6986-24737 GCF_000434655.1 Clostridium sp. CAG:43
CCTCACAGAGTTACAGAAAAAAGTAGAACAACTTCAAGCAGAAAAGAAAAAAATGGATGCGGAGTCCGCTTTGCTGACCAAGCAGGAACAGACACTCACCGAACAGCTAGAATCGCTCAGAAAAGGTGCTGCTGACCAGGAACAGATCAACCAGATGCTGAAGGAGAAACTAGAAGAGGCACAAAATCAGCTGAAGAAAAATGAACATTCAAAAGAATCAGAAGAAATGCTTAAGAATGAACTTTTACAATGCAAACAGGAGCTTCATGATACTGTACTTGCTCTCTCTCACTCTCAGAAGGAACAGGAGGTAAAGTCAGAGTCCTATCAGCATGCATCCGATCGGATTCTGGCACTTGAAACTGAAAATAAAGAACTACAGCAGAAACTCACAGAACTTACCCAGAAATTATCAAAACAAAAAGCAGATGCTGATATGGGTCTTCAGCAATGCAAAGCCCAGGCGGAGCTTACGATGGAGCGCGCACTATTCAAAAAAGAACGGGAAATGCAGGAACTCCTTCGTCAGGCAGACAAAGAAAATGCCCGTCTGGAAGTGCTGCTTGAGCAGGCAAGAGAACAGCTTAAAAAAGAAAACATTGATAAAGACGAACAATAGTTTGCATTTTGCCCGAACATATGTTACTATATATAATATAATAAGGGCTTACTATAGGCCAAACCTTTCAGTGATTCAGCTGCTGGTCCCATCAGGTGGGCGTTCGACTTGTATCCTGCCAGAATCACTGTATATCCGATATTAAAAACATTTTATATACTTCATCGACAGGAGGAATCTATATGGCACAGGGACGTATTACAGATAAACAGAAAGAGATCTTGGAATTTATTAAAGCATGCATTTTAAAGAAAGGTTATCCGCCGACGGTACGTGAAATTTGTGAAAAGGTACAGCTTAAATCTACCTCTTCTGTCCACTCTCATCTGGAACAGCTTGAAAAGAACGGATATATTCACCGGGATCCGACGAAACCGAGAGCCATCGAGATCGTTGATGACACCTTTAACCTGTCCCGCCGTGAACTGGTGAATGTACCCCTTATCGGTACTGTAGCAGCCGGTGCGCCGATTCTGGCTGATGAGAATGTGGAGAACTATTTCCCGATTCCGGCAGAACTGCTTCCGAACAGCGAAACTTTTATGCTGAAGGTCCGCGGCAATAGTATGATCGATGTGGGCATCTATGACGGAGATCGTGTTATCGTGGAACAGACCAGTGTCGCAGAGAATGGCGAGATCGTGGTTGCACTCATCGATGATTCAGCTACCGTTAAGCGTTTCTTCAAGGAGAACGGTCACTATCGTCTCCAGCCGGAGAATGCAACCATGGATCCGATTATTGTGGATAAAGTACAGATTCTTGGCAAAGTAATCGGTCTGCTGCGCCTTATGCGGTAACCTCTTGGTTTACTGACGCTTACCTTTTGCTTATTATCATGAAAATGACAGAAGCATTATGTGGCAAAATTTAACTCAAAAGCTCTATGCTATTCGTTGACGTCCGGAGATACGGTACGCTCAATTTTATAGAATAGAGCTTTTTTGTTCGTATGATTCATTTTTGCAATATGCTTCTTTCAGTGATTAAACTGGTGCATACCGCTCAAAAAGCCAGTCTTCCAGTGCATTTAAGTTATCATCGGAATGTTCTACTTCCCGGGCATATCTCCAGGAGATTTCTTCCACATCCTTCATGGAAAGTTTCTTTCCATTTTCCAGCCATCGGACTATCAGAAATTCCTGTATCCAGCGAACAGAGAACAATGCCAGTTCCATCTTGGAACAGACCATATCGTCGTAGACAGCCCCGCAAAAATAAGTATAGACAAAAAACATTAAAAGCTGCTCGCCCAGATTTTCCCATTCTTCTTTGTGACTTCCTAAGCTTCCATATGCCTTATGAAATTCTTCGCAAATTTTATGATAGGTTTCCTCACTTCCCTGATACAGCCACTTTTCAGCACCATCCAGCACATCATCCCATTCCGGACGCAGGCGTTCCAGACCGCGTAGTACCTGCAATTCTTCTATCTGGCGTGCCCACCGATGGAGAGATGCTGCATCAATGCCTTTTTCAGCAAGACTTTCTGATACAAATTCCTGGAGTTTTTTTCTCTGATGATGAACTTCACAGTTTCGCAGAAGTTCATCAATTTCATATTCCTTCTGCTCTTCCACCCGGATCTGATATTGTTCTGTCAGTTGTTCGGATGCCGACATTCGGAGTGTCAGAGGAAGGGATCGATCCTGTAAAATCGAAAACAGAACATCTCTTGTATCTTCCAACTGGGAAAACATCATAAAATCGAATTCTTCAAAATCGTCCTCCAAATCGTCCTCTTCTTCCAGAAAACGGACCGGTTCTTTACAGGAAAGAATGATTCTAGCCGCCTCCGGACAGGACAGGGAAAGAGATAATTCCCGAAGTCCCTCGTATTCTTCCGTATGTCTCGGGTACATCCGGCAGGTATCACAAAGAGAATCTGGTCCCAGTGCTTTATAAAGATCACAGAGATTTTCTTCATTTAAAAATGCACAGCGCCGATTGTTCTGGTAAAAACATTCTTCATCCCAGTCAATAGAATTGCGTAATCGCGTTCCGAACTCGCTCTTTTCATTTCCATATCGCTCCAGAGAGGTTTCATCAATCATGATCTGCCATCCGGCACAGCAGCTATCCGGACAATCTCCAGCTGAACAGACAAATTTATCATAATAATGTGGTTTTAAATATCGCATTTATCTTCCTTCTTTCTTTTTATATAGATCCAGGCACATAAGGCAGTAAAAATAACAGCCGCAGCAATCCATACCGACCATACCGGAATCGGACAGACTCTTGCGTTCATCATGTTCAGTCCCTGATGAAGTGTGAAAGCACCAAATATAGAAAAAATAACAAATGCCAGTGTATTCAGCAGCCCATCGGGAGTTTTGCTCTTTAAAAGATATCCAACCAGCATTCCAAGAATATCCGCTGCAAAAAGTCCCAGAGAGCATCCAATCCATACAACAAAGGCTGATTTCATGCCTTCATTGGCTCCGAACGTGATGGCTGTAAGCTGAGTCTTATCTCCCAGTTCTGCCACAAAAAATGTACAAAAAACAGCTAAGGGTGCGAAATGAATCTTTGATTTACCGCCCTCCTCCTCTTCTTCGTCATCATCACCGGCAAGAGTCGATGCGGCGAAATACAGAAATGCAAGTGCTGCAATCATCTTAATAAGCCAGTCAGGAATAAATTCACTGACAAGTCCGCCCGCCAGAACGGCAAGACCATTCAGAACAAGAATCGCCGCCGCAGTTCCTAGTATAATATCTCTCAACTTATATTTTGAAGTCAGAGCAATCAGCATAAGCTGGGTTTTATCGCCCATCTCTGCGATAAATTCTGTAAAAAACACTTTAAAAAACAGCATCATTTTTCATTTCCTCCTAGATGTAATGCATGTTCCCTCACCGCTCACTGTCGATTACGATGTCCTCCCTTTTTTGCATCAATGCACAAAAGAAAAACTCATGTATATCAACTGACAGCTATGCATGATACAAAAACTGTCGTCCATCGATATACATGAGTCTCATTATTTAAGATTTGCCAGATTATACAGTTGCTATAATCAGAATGTTGACAAACCACACTTTCGCGCTAACTACTCCCTCATGAAATATTGAATTTACTTGATAAATAGTATCAAATAAAGAATGTGTTGTCAACGGAATTTGATGCTTTTACCTGTGATTGTCTCATTCGGGTTATGATCTCATAAGCGTTGACAAATGTGTAAAATGGAACGCTACATTGAATGCTGTGCAAAAGTCACCTCGAAAATCGTTCCCCCAGTCTTGCCTGATTTGATACAAATACTGCCATCATGTACTCTAACGATTTCACGGACAAAAGCAAGACCTAGCCCTACGCCACCCAGCTCCCGGCTTCTGGATTTATCCACACGGAAGAATGGCTCGAACACTCTCTCCCTAAGCTCCTTTGGTATTCCGCTTCCCGTATCTTCTACAGACAGATAAACATGCTTGTTTCTCTGATATGCGGTTACTGTAACCTGTCCGAGCGGATGATTATATTTGATGGCATTCTCAACCAGATTGTATACAAGCCTGTAAATAAGGATATCACTGCCTATCATAGTGGCATCCTCACATTTTCCAATCAGCTTTATATTCTTTTCCACGGCAAGAGGCTCAAGGTCTGCCAAAACCTCTTCAACAATAGCATCCAATATAATTTTATCATCCCTTCCCACCGTCTGAAGCTCACTCATGTCAAGAAGAGCCTTTACCATCCTGTTTAATTTATCATTTTGTTCCGTAACCATTTTTATGGTCTGCAAAGTGTCTGCATCATTTCCCGGGTGAGAGGCAGAATTATATAAATCAAGCTGTACCTGCATTAACGCTAATGGAGTACGCAGCTCATGTGCTGCATTTGCAGTAAACTGTCTCTGTATCTCAAATGCTTCCGACAGACGCTCAAGCATCTTATTATAAGAAATACCCAGCTGGTTCAGTTCCTTAACATTGTTTCCCTCTATTCTTGAATCAGACAGATTCTGAGCCTGTACCTCTTCGATTTTATCTGAAAACTCCCTGATTGGTCTGAGTGCATGCCCGCTTATAAAATAAGTGACGACACCTCCCAAAAGCGCCAGCAAAACCGTGATTATCAGACTGTTTCTTTTAAAGTCGGCCTTATTATTGTACACCTGAATCGAAAATTCATCCGCAAACTCATCCCACTTATCGTCCGGTATGCTGATATATATTTCATCTGATTTGTTTCCTTTTTCATCCCCCTGTAACTCTACCGCATCCTGCAGAGAATCGATGTAATGCACACCATTTTTATAGACAAACATAGTCAGGCAGCCACATATAATAGCAATACACAATGTAGTAATGCACGTAAGTCTCCACTGTAGCGACATTCTTTTCATCTGTCAGACTCCTCCCGTATTTTATAGCCTTCACCTACCTTGTTCTGAATGGGATCATATCCCAGCTTCGCCTTAAGCTTTTTTCTAAGTGAAGACATATGTACCCTGATTGCTCCGCTAAAGCTGTCTGCCGTGGCATCCCACACATGCTCTATCAGCTCCTCCTGACTCACCGGTCTGCCTATATTGATAAGTAAATATTCCAAAATACCATTCTCTTTTCTTGTCAGTGGAACCGGCTCTTCCTTTGCATATGCCTCGCGTTTAATCGTATCAAACTTTATTTCTCCACATTTAAGACATATATCATTCTGTACAAATTTCCTTCTTGTCAGGCTTCTGATACGTGCCTCAAGCTCCTGCAGATGGAATGGTTTTTCCATGTAATCATTTGCTCCTGCATCCAGTCCCTCTACCTTATCAGCAATCTGACCTCTTGCAGATAATATCAAAACCTTAGTTTCATCATTGTATTTTCTAAGCTCCTTAAGAAGCTCCATGCCATCCATCCCCGGCAGATTCAAATCCAAAACTATCAGATCATAATTTTCCGACAGTATACATTCAAGAGCCTCTTTCCCATCATAACAGGTATCCACCTCATAACCGGCAGCATACAGACTCTTTGCAACCATATCACATATTTGTTTCTCATCCTCAACAATTAATAATCTCAAAATATTCTCCTGCTTCTTAACAATAATTTTACAACCTATATTGTATAATACCAAAGTCAGCTGGTCAACAATACAACAAAAAGGAGCAACATTATGTTGAAATACCAAAAAACATGTCAAATCATCCTGCTTATCCTTGGTGTATCCATGATAAGCTATGGTGCAGTCAGAGGTGAGGCGGCTACAGTGCTTGGTAAAGCAATAAAACTATGTCTGGAGTGTGTCGGAATTGGATAAGGAAAAGAAATTGCTATCAAGAAAGCTGGCAAAAATACGTGGCTGGATACAGGCCGCAGCAACGCTGCTGACCAATATTCATATTCCAAATTTATTTAAGGGTAAAATATATCAGGGCAATGCAAAAACAGTATGCGTACCCGGATTAAACTGCTACTCCTGCCCTGCCGCGACAGGAGCCTGTCCAATAGGGGCATTTCAGGCAGTTGTCGGATCATCAAAATTTAAGTTTTCATACTACATAACCGGATTTTTTATTTTACTCGGTGTAACTCTCGGCAGATTTATATGTGGTTTTTTGTGCCCATTTGGATGGTTTCAGGATTTACTTCATAAAATCCCCGGAAAGAAATTATCCACAGCCAAACTAAAGCCTCTTAGGTACCTAAAATATGTCATTCTTATTGTTTTCGTTATACTTCTTCCGATGCTTGTAACGAACTCTATAGGAATGGGAGACCCGTTCTTCTGCAAATATATCTGTCCTCAGGGTGTTTTAGAGGGTGCTATACCGTTATCTATTGGAAATGCTGCTATCCGTTCTGCGCTGGGAAAGCTTTTTTCTTTCAAGTGTATGATTTTAATTGCAGTGATTGTACTAAGTATCTTATTTTACAGGCCCTTCTGTAAATGGATTTGTCCGCTTGGAGCAATCTACTCATTATTTAATAAGGTCAGCCTGCTCAAAATCACCGTTGATAGCAGCAAATGTGTCGGATGCGGTCAATGCTCAAAGGCATGTAAGATGGATGTGGATGTGTGTAAGACACCGGATCACCCCGAGTGCATACGCTGCGGTGCCTGCATAAAGGCCTGTCCGAAGGACGCCATCTGCTACCGGTTTATGGGAAAATCATGTCAAAAAAATGACAACAGATAGCTATTAAACATTTTACTATTATTTTAAAGGAGAAATTACTCATGAAAAACAAATTATCATTTATTTCTATTTTTATACTCTGCATAGCATTATCACTTACAGCATGTGGCGTAAAGCAGGCTTCCACAACAGATTCTAAGAACACTCAGACTGAAGCCGGCTCAGAAGCATCCGGCAAATCAGATTCCAGGCTTGATGATTTATATCAGCAGGAAAATCAGCTTTTTGCAGATCACGCTGATGTGTGGAACAAGGCATTTGACATGATGAACAAAAGTGACGCCGCTCCAAACGGAAATTATGCTGATTATCTTGCCGATACCGTAGAATCAAACAAGAATTCATTCACAGACGATGAGCTTAAAACACTTAATGAGGATATGGAAACCATACGAAAAATCGAGGAACAGATAGCAGAGCTTGAAAACAAAAATACATCATCAGACGATAACAAGAAGGACAGCTCTAAAGCCTCATCTGTATTCAGTGATTTTTCCGGTGAGGATTTTGATGGCAATAAGGTTGATAACAGCCTGTTTTCCGGTAATGCAGTAACAGTCGTCAATTTCTGGTTTACCGGCTGCAAACCATGTGTCGCTGAATTATCCACGCTTAACGAATTAAATGATGCTATCAAATCAATGAGCGGAGAAGTTGTTGGCATCAACATTGAGACCTTCGATAGCAATAAAACAGCTATCAAAGAGGCTGCCTCTGTTCTTGAAAGCCAGGGTGTCAAATATCGTAATCTGTCAATTGACTCCTCTAGTGCTGCCGGTAAATATGCCTTAGAAATCATGGCCTTTCCAACAACTATACTTGTTGACAGAAATGGCAATATTGTAGGCGAACCAATGCTCGGTGGAATTGATAACAAGGACAACTATGATGCCCTTATGAAGCAGATTCAGTCTGTAATTGATGCAGACAGCACAAATAAATAGAGGTCTACATATAAAAAGCTCCTGTGCATTGCACAGAGAGCTTTTTTGAACATTACTATAACATCAATGCTGTTCCGCCCTGTTCATTAAAGGCGTTTATTGATAGCATTGCTGATATTCCTGAATTGTGCGAATTAAAGAAACTGTTAAAAAAGGCATTGGACAAAAATAAATGGGTTATTCATTACGGAATTTGATTGAGTAACAACTTCCAGTTTGTGGAATTGCTCTTGAAAATAAGACATTGACTGAGTAAGCACTTTAGAGAAAAACGGAGTAATAAAACAGGGACGTCAGGCTCCATCGGAGAACCTTGCATCCCTTATTATATTATTTACTGCAGAACGTTTTTATAAAATGCTTAAATACTGTACAGGCACTTCTTTGGTCAGCCACACCCCGTTTACGGACAAATAGAACTGATAACCATCCTCCGCCATCTGCTTTGCATTTACCCGATATACAACTGGATTTCCATGTCGGCTCCCGACTGTTTTCGCAGTTTCATAATCTTTTGACAGATGGACATACAGCCTGGATTTCGGAATCAATCCAATCTTATTGATGGATTCCACATACTTCTCTCCCGTTCCATGCCACAAAACATCCGGCGGAGTCTTTTGCTCCAATTCCACATCCACCTGAATGGAATGCCCCTGGTTTGCCCGGATCAGTGTTTTATCCTCATTGAAAGAATACCGCTGCTTGGAATCCGTCCGTACAATTTCTTCCAGCATCTGCATGTCAAATGGTCTGCTCTTCGCTATCCCGGCAATCAGATCTTCCGTACGGGCCCATCCATGTTCATCCAGTTTCATACCAATGGATTCCGGGTGATGCCGCAAAATAAACGCTATGAATTTTCCGGTATTGTCCTGATGTCTCATATTCTCACTCCCCTTTCCACTGTAATGCCTACTCTTTTGACTGCGCCGCCATCAGTCCTTTCAAATATCCAATATCGAATCATTCCTTACGCCCTCTTCCAGAATCTTGCGCGTCATTGACAACATGCAAACACCATCCGGCATTTCCGTATCGCTCAGCCATTTTTCCACCTGGGTAACAGGCAACGCTGCACCAATACTTTCAGAGTCCTCTTTCTGCTTTGTATTTTCAAACTCAATACGCAGCATAACGGAAAGAGTCTCGATCACGCCGTCAATGGCATTTTCTCCATCCGCATAACTCCGGTATGCAGACGCCGCCAAATTCGACGCGGTTTTTCCAATGTACTGTGACCACTCGTCATGTGCCGTCCAAAAATGCTCGTGCTCTATAATTTTGTCTGTCTCTTCATCTTCCCTGAATTTTTTACGGCAATCCTTATTCCAGAATCCATAACTGGCTTCTTCCTGGCCTCTCCGGAATCCTTTGAGGTAGGCTCCTTTGCGAATAGACTCCAATAATTCTGAAAAATCATTTCCGCTCCGCATCCAATTTTTATCAACTTCAAACAAATAAGATGCCTCATGCTCCGGTCCGCATTTCTTAAACTTCATACCGCAATTCCTCCATTACAATATGTTCTTCTTAGTACGCTCCCATCACCCGTTTAAACACCTTGAAATTCGTATCATCCCGCGGCGGGCAATAGACCGCAAATTCAATGGTTTTAAATGCGTGCAGATAATCCGCCATCGCTTCTTTGGCAGCACGTGCCACCACTTCCGGCTTATTCTGGAACGCTCCACATCCGAAAGCACCCAGAATCACCACTTCGTCACCATTCAGTACGGCAACATCCAGAATCCTGGTCAGCCTCTTCTTATGGATTTCCAGGAGTTCCCGGTCACTGACTTTTACCGCCCGGTCACCGTTACCCTGGTTGAACCGGTTACTTGGTCGTTCCCTCAGGTTCGGTGCCGCGCAGGTGATCACATCCACATCATACCACTCTGCCTCATTCATCAGCTTCGGCCTGCCCGTATCCGTCTTGAATACGGTCACATCCGGCGTGTAAATGATATCCGCATTGTTGATCGGATTCTTAACATTCCGATGAGGATAATAGAAGCCCTTCATCATTTCTGGTACGCTCAGGCAGAAATACAGGCCGGAACACCGACACAAACATTCCTCCTGTGCGCTGGATCCCCTTGTCACGCCGCCGCCCGGATTTGTGGCAGAGGCAAAGTTATGTACCGCTACCTTCTGGCCTGCATAACCTGCAGCCGCCTCGAAAGTCCGTTTTGCGGATACGATGATCTTCGCTTCATCCGAGAAACGCGTCTTATCCACAGCAGACAGCTCCTCTTCTTCCAGGATGAGTTTCTGGTTTTTCACCGACTGTGCAAGAGCTTCCTTAATCTTTCCGTTTGTCTCGCACAGCCTTTTAGTATCTTCAAAAACCTCTACATTCTCAAAACTGCTCATATGTTTATCATTCCTTTTTCTCTTTGTTAATTTCATATCTAACGCTATGAAAACGGCTGCGGAATCGCTCCCGCAGCCCAGTNNNATCGCTCCCGCAGCCCAGTACCTGGCATTGTCTGCCTCACATGCCATCATCACGAAAATACTCGTTTACCGTATGTAACAGCAAAATCATATCCACCTCTGATACGCATGATGCATCCAGCTCAAATTCATAGACGCTGTTCTTTGTTCTGATTGTCAATGAACCATCTTCCACCTGAATACTTCCGTAGGTTGTATGCAGGTATTTGCCCGGGCAATCGCTTGCCGGACTCGTAAAGAAATACACCTGATTCTTCTCATACCGGCTGTCGGATTTATAAACCATGATAAGCCCGGGCTGATCCATATACGGTATCCGCCAATCCATGTATTTCCGACCGTTCTTATCTTCTGCTTTACGCAGGATTCCCAATGCCGACTGATCCAAATGCATCTCATCAACTCCTTAATCTTATCACACGGGTATTTCACCGACCGCTGCAATAAAATCCTGATCCCGGTATCCGACTTCGTCGAATTTCCGTAGCCCGGCTTCCACTTCAAATACGTGACCGCAGCAACAACACTTAAGCTTTCGCGTAACAACAATTCCCGGCTCGCCCAGAAGTAAATCCAAGGATGTTTTTCCCTCACTGGCTGCCACATACGCATCCATCTTCGCCTGTTCCTCATCCGTCAGCTGGATATGCCACCAATTATGTTCCTCATGGCACTTGGGACACGGCGGGTTGATTTTATAAAGCCTTCCCATAGTCTGGTCTCCTTTCGATTTTCACTCACTTTGAATTCTTTGCAAATCTTGACAGCATTTTCGCTATATCGTTCTTTGTAATCTCCGAAACCTGAGAGAGAATTTTAATATCTTCCTCTGTTAATTCATCGTGATAAAACACAAGCATTTCTCACAGCAGTATTTGCCAGTGAGAATCTCAGGGACAAGTATTGCAATCCGTGCTTTTTATTGCAAATTCAGTAGATTCATCACCAGTTTCACCATTACTTCTTTTTCTTCTGGATTGGATTCAGCAATCATCAACGTAACAGCCACCAAGGTTCCATCGCTGAGTCGTTTTTCTCCATCTTGGAATAAAGCGTTGTTTTTATCCAGGAATTCAAGAAAAAGTGATGCCGCAATTCTCTTGCAGCCATCCGCATAAGGATGGTCCTTGATCATAAAATACAATAGATTTGCGGCTTTTTCTTCTAATGATGGATATGCATCCTTGCCGAATATACTTTGATATACTGCAGCAAGGATTCCCTCAACCTTACCTTTTTCTTTTTCAACTCCAAAGACGTCCGAATGAAACGAATCCTCCATAGCATCGACCATATGACGGCAATCTTCATAAGTGATCTTGTAAATCGGCTGATTTCCTTTTGGCTTCTCCAATGTCTGGTGATCATACTGATCCAATAATACTAAGGCATCCGTATACAGATTTACAGCTCTTAATATGTCTGCTTCCTCAACATTCAAAGTGCATGCCAGCATCCTGGTCTGGATATCAATTGTTTTCTGTAGAGCAGCTAATCGCTTTTCGTTGATTGCATACCCTTGAATAATGTACTGTTTCAAAACATTGTTCGCCCATCTTCGAAACGCGATACCACGTTTTGAATTTACTCGGTATCCTACAGAAAGAATCATATCCAAATTATATATTTTAGGTTTTCTGCCACCTGTACTTTTGTCGGAAAATCCGACAGAAGTTTCGTCAAGTTCTCCGGAAGACAAAATATTTGATATGTGTTCACTGATTGTGGCATGTTTAACTTCAAAGAGAATTTCCATTTGCTTCTGTGTCAACCAAACTGTTTCCTGTTCCGGGCTTATCTGAACTTCTATATTCACTTCGCCGTCTGTAAATAAAACTAACTCATTTTTCATTTCTATTCTTCTCCGAACACTTCCTTTAATACCTTTGGCTTCCCGGTCCTGCGGTATTCCTGTTCCACTTCGACCCGCTCCTCCTGAGTCAGTTCCATCGATAAATCTAGCATCAGGGAAAGACCGTAGATATCCGATTTATCGACCCACGGCACAGCCTGAGAAATCTGAGTAAGGGAGAAGCCGTGAGTGATCATATTCTGGCACACCTGCATATAAACCAGTACATTTTTCTGTCTGGAAACCAGATTTTGCAGATGCAGTTTAATTTCCCAATCATTGACCTCACGGCCATACTTAATCGCTTTCACAATTCGAAGCATCGGATGATCGGTCTCACGGATCTCTTTCACCCATTTCTCACGCTTTTCCTCAAATTCTTCCATGGACATATCCATAAATTTGCCATCCTTAATGTCAGTGATGATATCTGGATACTTCTTGCTTCCCCAGATATCCAGATATGAGCAGCGGGCTTCTACCGGAGTGAACAGCACCTCCAGCAGATACTCCAAATCGGGATCCGAGTCCACTCTTGAACCGAGCCCCAACCCGATATCATAGCTTTCTTTGGAGATCAGTTCTTCCAATGTGTCGTGCAAATCAAACATCTCATGAGTGTCCGGATAAACATAATTTTCCATCATATGAATTTCTCCTTTCTTCCAAAACAACGGTTTTTCTTCCGTCTTCGTTGTTACGGTTTCGTTTTCCAGTTCAATTTTTTCGTTGCAACTATATCATTGTTGAATTCGAATTTCCAATTAGCGGTTTCTGCGGATAACGTTTTGAGTCAAATTTTCGCTCAGACGTTCCTGCCTGAAATCATAAAGTGCTTTATCATAATTCCGGTACCGGTATTCCGTTCATTTCAGCATTCGCCAAACCGTTGTCGCCACTATATCATCATGTTTTTTAAATTGCAAGAGGGTATTTTTCACCTTGCCGGATGTTTCGGATATAAAAGGAAAACCAATTTTCGCCCTTATACCCTCTTGTTTGGGATATAAAAGGAAAACTGGTTTTTGGATTTTTATTCTTTGTTTGCGATATAAAAGGAAAACTCAAATCCCTGTTTTACACCGCTTGTTTCGGATATAAAAGGAAAATTATTACGTTTCCGCATCCCTTGTTTCGGGTATAAAAGGAATGTTTCGGAAATAAAAGGAATTAAACAAAATCTATTACAATTCCTCCACATTCTCAACTACTTTTCCATCTCTCCAGATGCGCTCCAGATCATAAAACAGTCTGTCATCGCGGGAGAAAATGTGTACGATCAGATCGCCGTAATCCATCAGGATCCATCCGGCAGTCTGATAGCCCTCGATCTGACGGCACTCATGACCGGCTTTGCCGAGTTCTTCCTCTACATTATCTGCCATTGCCTTTACCTGGCTGGCGTTGCTTCCGTCTGCGATGACAAAGTAATCAGCCAGTACAGATACTCCATGAATATCAATGACGCGAATATCTTCGCCTTTTTTATCTTCCAGCGCCTTTACGGCAAGTTTGGTCAGTTCTTTTGCTTCCACGGGGATTATCCTCCTCATTATTTTATTTAAATCCTGTTAATGTGTCTATTGATGAACATGACGTTCATGATAGTATTCCCAGGTCTGTTCGGTTGTATCATCCTCTGCCGTGCCCGTTTCCTTTAAATAATTGCGGGTGCTGTCCAGAATCTGATACAGCGCTTCGTCCAGATCTTCAAATGCAAGACGGCGGAGCTTCGGCAGATTTGGCGCCTTATCACGGCGCGGTTCGATGTAATCGGCTACGTACAGGATCTTGTCTAACAGGGACATCGCCGGTTTTCCGGTCGTATGGCAGGCGATTGCAGATAAGACCTCTGGATCGGTAATACCATACTTGTGTTCTGCCATCCATGCGCCTAATTTTGCATGAATCACAGCCGGAGCCCGCAGTTCACCTTCAGTCAGTTCAATGCCATGCTCCTGGCATTTGCAGATGATAGTCGCATCATCATAGCGCTTTGCACAGTCGTGGAGAAGTCCAGCCATCTCCGCCTGATCCAGATTGGCACTGTAACGCATTGCCAGAGCCATACATGTGTATGAAACACCCAGCGTATGTTCATAGCGCATCGGGTTCAATTTCTTTTTCAAATGCTTCCGTATCTCTGTAATTCTTTCGTCCATTACACATTTACCTCCTGATACAAGCCGTGCTGTTCGATATATTGACAGACTTCCTTCGGCACCAGGGAACGAACGTCTGCTGCGTGTCCTGCCCGGAAAGCCGCGCGGATCTCCGCCGAAGCGACATCCATTTCACGGCAGTGAAGACGCAGAATATGCGCCTGATATTTCTGGTTTAAATAGGAAATCTGCTCATCCAGCGAACGATCCGCCTCCTCATGCTCTCTTGCTGCCGCCAAAAATGTGACGGCTGGAAGAACATATTCGGGATGATACCATTTTTCAATGTCCATAATTGAGTCTGCGCCCGCGATAAAGAAAAATTTCACATCCGGATATTCTTCTTTCAATAAGCGAAGCGTGTCTGCTGTGTAGGTATTTCCGCCGGTTCTGCGAAGTTCAAAATCAGACAGCTTAAAATAAGGATACGGCGCGATCGCAGCTGCAGTCATTGCCAAACGGTCCTTTGCCGCTGTGATCGTATGATCTTTTTTATGCGGCGGGATCCTGGAGGGCATATACCAGATGCAGTCAAGATCATATTCTTCATACGCCTGTATTCCCAACATGATATGTCCATTATGGATCGGGTCAAATGTTCCCCCCATAATACCGATCTTTTTCATCGTCATCCGTATCCTTTCTGTCAGAGATTCATTCGCAGAATGCAGCCCCTTTATTTTGGCAGAACGATCTTACGTTTCTTCTCGTCCTTTGCCTCTTTATAAAGAACAATTTTCTTGCCGATTACCTGTACTACCTGTGCGTGGGTACGCTCAGCCAGAACGGCTGCCAGCTCATTGCCGTCATCGACGCAGTTCTTCAGAATATTCAGTTTAATTAACTCGCGGGCCTCCAGTGCCTCTGCCACAGCAGCGGTCAGTTCTGGCGTCAGGCTGGATTTGCCGATCTGGAAGATCGGATCCATGGTCATCGCGAGACCTTTTAAATAAGCTCTCTGTTTGCTTGTCATAAAATCTATCTCCTGTTAAAATTCAAACTCAGATCCAGTGTGGATTTCTGAGTTTGAAATATTGTAAATGTCAATTATTTATAGTAATCAAATTCAAGACCATACATACGAACTGTATCGCCCTCTTCGATGCCAGCCTCTTCCAGCTCAGCCAGAATACCGCTGTCCTTTAAGAATTTCTGGAAGAACTGGAAGCCCTTCTCAGAATCAAGGTTTGTGTAACCAAGCATCTTCTCGATCTTCGGTCCTTCTACCACATAAATACCATCTTCATTGCGTTCCACGGTATATGGAAGATTCTCGCCCTGATACTGGTACTCAAATTCTTTTTCGAAAATAACTGGCTTGCGGTCAACCGTTTTCAGCAGATCATTTACATGGTAAAGGAGCTCTTTTACACCCTGTCCGGTAACTGCAGAAATGGCAAATACCTGGATGCCTTCCGGCTCAAATTCGCGTTTTAAGCGCTCTACCGGGTCTTCCCAGTCCTCTTCGCCGGTATTGTAAATCGAATCTACCTTGTTGGCAGCAATCACCTGCGGACGCTCTAAAAGCGACGGATTATATGCTTTTAACTCCGCATTGATGGTACGGATATCTTCAACCGGATCACGTCCCTCGACGGATGCCGCATCCACAACATGAACGAGAACCTTGGTTCTCTCGATATGGCGCAGGAAATCGTGTCCCAGACCGATTCCCTGGGAAGCACCCTCGATGAGCCCCGGAATATCTGCCATGACAAAGCCTTGTCCATCCTGCAGATCAACCACGCCAAGATGCGGGTTCAGCGTCGTGAAATGGTAATTGGCAATCTTCGGACGTGCATTGGAAACGCGTGAAAGCAAGGTCGATTTACCGACGTTCGGGAAACCAACCAGACCAACATCTGCGATTACCTTTAATTCCAGCTGTACCCAGAGTTCCTGTGCCGGCTGTCCCGGCTGTGCATACTTCGGAACCTGCATCGTCGAGGTCGCAAAGTGCATATTTCCAAGACCGCCCTTGCCACCTTTTAAAATCACTTCTCGGCGGTTCTCGCCGGACATATCCGCGATTACCTTACCGGATTCAAAATCCTTGATAACGGTTCCTTCCGGAACCTTGACAATCAGATCCTCGCCGTCTGCTCCGTGACAGCGGCGCTTTCTGCCCTGCTCTCCGTCGCCAGCCACATATTTGCGGACATGACGGAAATCGGTCAGGGTATTCAGTCCGTCGTCCACTTCAAAAATGACATCGCCGCCGCGACCGCCATCGCCGCCGTCCGGACCGCCAGCAGCTACGAAAAGTTCCCGGCGGAAGCTGACATGACCGTCGCCGCCTTTTCCGGATCTGATATAAATTTTTGCACTGTCGGCAAACATAAATACCTCCTTCTGATCTGAAAGAAGCTCCATACAATCCGTATGGAGCTTCTTTATAATTATTCGTTAATTGTTCTCGGGTAAACAGAAACCTGCTTTTTGTCTCTGCCCTTTCTTTCAAACTTTACGACGCCGTCAACCATAGCGAATAATGTATCATCTCCACCGCGTCCTACGTTCACACCTGGATGAATCTTGGTTCCGCGCTGTCTGTAAAGAATGTTGCCAGCTAATACGAACTGTCCGTCTGCTCTCTTCGCACCAAGTCTCTTGGACTCAGAATCACGACCGTTCTTTGTGGAACCAACACCTTTTTTATGAGCGAATAACTGAAGGTTCATTTTAAACATGCGTTACACCTCCCTGAATCGAATTTTAATGTATTTATCTCCATAACTCTCCGCGATATCGGTAAGTCCAAGTATCAGCGAATCCATCAGGAGTTTTGATTCCGCACTTACAGTACCGGTAAAATGAAAAATAAACTGACCTGTCTTTTCATCCACACTGCCCTTAAAACCGTCATCGGTAAATTTCTCCACCGAATTAGCCATATTGACAGTCAGAACGGATACAGCCGCACAGACAATATCTTTGCCGTACTCATCATATCCAGCATGTCCCTTTACTTCCACTCCCGTGGTACATCCTTTGGAATCGGAGTATACGTCTACTTGAATCATTTCAATTAAGCGTTGATCTTTTCGATCTTAACTTCTGTAAAGAGCTGTCTGTGACCATTTTTCTTATGGTAGCCAGTTTTTCTCTTATACTTGTAAACGATAACTTTTTTGCCTTTGCCTTCTTTAACAACTGTTGCGGATACAGTAGCACCCTCTACAGTCGGGCATCCGATCTTCATCTCACCGTTGTTAACAGCCAGAACCTGATCGAAAGTAACAGCTTTACCTGCAGCAGCACCGAGTCTCTCAACTTTGATTACATCGCCCTCGGCAACCTTATACTGCTTACCACCTGTTGCAATAATCGCGTACATCTGATGGCACCTCCTATTATCATTACTCGCCAGCTATGGCGGCTTGCGCACTTTTAGCCTCGCTGTGCGGCACACTTAAGTATTCTAGCATCGGAATATGGATCTGTCAATGGTTTTTTCTTGAATTTGGGAGAAAATTTCAAACCAGTGTTACGGATAAAGCTGCTTTTTCCAAGTCCTCATAAGTACCACCAAATTGTTCAAGGGCTTGTTCCTTCGTTAATAT
>NZ_FR895071.1:24772-25739 GCF_000434655.1 Clostridium sp. CAG:43
TCAATCAGATTTAAGAGTATTTTAGCCATACCTTTGGCTTCACCTTTTTTCTCGCCTTCTTTTAGGCCTCTTGCTACACCAATCTTCTCCCCTTCCGCAAACTCCGCCTTCCTTATCAATTCCGTTTCCCGTTTTTCATCATATTCGAAAATACACACCTCTATCGCCTCCGCTCGATTCTTCCTCAGAAACTCTGCCAATATATTTTCATCGATACATTCCGTCACAGCCTTTTCAACCGCTTGATTGATATCTTTGTATTCAATCGCATACTGCCGTATTTTATGAACCAACAGCATATACTCTTTCAACAACCGGCAGGTTTCCAGGATCTCCAGATTTTTATCCAGATTTATATTTAAAACCTTCACAAGCAATTCCAGCTCAGGATGTTCTGTCTTCTGCATGAACGAATGTGACAATTTAAGCAGACCCTCCGCCTCCCGCTCTTTTTCTCCATTGTAGAATACTACAAAATGCGGTGTTGGCAATTCCACCAATGCCGATGCGTACAAGGTCTGGTTCCGGACCAGCATCTGGTACTCTTTTGCCACATAGAACAGAAAACGCAGTGGCATATTCGGATTCCATGTCGATTGATGTTCATATAAGTTTAACTGCATATCCAGCAAAAATGCCTGATCGTTTTTCATATTCATATATACAGCATTTTTCAGCGTCACAATCTCCAATTCTTTCGGATCTGTATAATGTGAATGATTCACTGCATTGTACAGACTCAGCAGATTCTCCCTTGTGCTGAACAGCATCCTGAACAGCGTGTCCTTGTGATTTCTCCGCACCCTCATTAAATTCCCCATAATTCTCCCCTTTCTGACAGGAGAATCTGGCTTTTCTGAGAATCTCCTGCCATTTCGTATTGCCAAGTTGGATAAGCATAAGATTTCTCAGATTAATAATTAGAATATAAGATTGCTTGAATTGCAGATAAAGAAATATATATGCT
>NZ_FR895072.1:0-7949 GCF_000434655.1 Clostridium sp. CAG:43
CTTGAACTTCAAGGCTTAACCAAAAGCCTTTGTTCTTAGAATTTTCAGGGTTTTACATACTGTTCAGTTTTCAAGGTTCTTTGTTGTTGCCTCAGCAGCAACTTTTATAGTTTATCAAAAGTTTTTGCTTTTGTCAACACTTTTTTATTTTTTTACAAATCCACGTTTTTTTGAAATTTTTCTGAGTTCATCAAGAATCTTCAAATCATTTCTTTCGTTTCGTGTTTTGTTTTTGTCCTTGTCTCAAGGACGTATGTTATGATACCAGAGCATTCCCGGAAAGTCAAGCATTTTTCTAAATTTGCTATTTTATATGTTTTTTTGTGATTTTTAAGAATATTCTGGCATCATTTAAACAGAGCTATTTCTATATTGCTGTTCTTTCTTCTACAATTTTATTTTCTAATCAGCAGCTGGAACAGTTCTGACAGGTTCTGCAATCGCGTGCTGTCTGGCTCTATTGATTTTCATTGCCTTCCCGGGTTTTCTACGCAATGTGCTCCTTCTTTCCCATCCGTTCTGCTATCTTTCTGGCGCTCTCGGTCACTGCCAGACCGCCTTCACTCGTCTCGCGTAAAGCAGCCGGAAGCGCATTGCCGATCCGGCGCATGGAATCGACGACCTCGTCTGCCGGGATCGCGCTCTTGATTCCCGCCATTGCCATCTGCGCGCTGACCGCCGCATTGACGGCGCCGGCGGAATTCCGCTTGATACACGGAACTTCAACCAGACCACAGACCGGATCACAGGTTAGTCCCAACATATTTTTGAGGGCAAATGCCGCTGCATTCGCGATACACTCCGCATCGCCGCCCTGCAGATATGCCAGCCCCCCTGCTGCCATCGCACTTGCTGAACCAATCTCCGCCTGGCATCCACCCGATGCACCGGCGATGCTCGCATTTTCTGCAATAACCGCACCGATTCCTGCACTGACAAAGAGCGCCTCGACCATCCGGTTCTCCGTTTCCTTACAATATTCCTCATACGACAAAAATACCGCCGGAATCACCCCGCATGCGCCCGCCGTCGGAGCCGCCACGATTCGTTTCATACAGGCGTTGGACTCTCCCATTTTCACCGCTTTTTCCATCACAAGCCCCATGTATTCGCCCGCCAGGCTGCGACCGGAGGCATTGTATGCGTGCAGTTTTTCTCCGTCGCCGCCCGCCATTCCACTTGCCGAGACGATCGAGCCGTCGTATTCCTGATCTGCCTGGCGCATCGCCTGATACATCTGCCGCATTGTTTCAAACGATTCTTCCACCGTCACCTGGCGTTCCTGCACATCTGCCAGAAGAACCACCTTCCAGAGCGGAATTTGATGTTCGTTCGCTAAGCGGACCAGATCACTCACTGAATGATATAACATTTCCATTTTCCCGTTCCATTCCTTTTCTTATATGAACCTTTCCTATCGAAGGCTTAAATATGTTACCTTTCGGATACCCTCCTGACGGCGCAGCCACACAAGCCCTTCTTCCGGAATCTCTTGATCGCACTCAATAACCATCACTGCCATGCCGCCGCGCGCCGCACGGTAGAGCTGCATCGTCGCAATATTGATCGATTTGTGCGCCAGCATCGCCGTCACATCCGCCACATGTCCCGGCTGATCGTCGTTGTGGACAACCAAGGTTGGATAACTGCCGGAAAAATTGGCTTCAATCCCATCGACCTTCGCAATATTGATCCGGGAACCGCCCAGTGATTCACCTACTACCGTCAGACTGCGCCCGGAAATGCCCTCAAGCTCCAGTTCCGCCGAATTTGGATGCGCCTCTTTTAAATTAGCTTTCTCAAAGGAAAACTCAATCCCTTTCTCCTCTGCCAGGTGAAAGCTGTCCGGAATCCGCATGTCGTCCGGCACCATTCCTAAAAGTCCCGCAATCAGCGCTTTCTGGGTTCCGTGTCCGGTTCCCGTTGCCAGAAATGAGCCGTACAGACCAATCCTTGCCCGCTTAACCGGTTCCCCAAGAAGCTTCTGCGCCACAAATCCAATCCGAACCGCGCCCGCTGTGTGGGAACTGGACGGTCCGACCATCACCGGACCTACTATATCAAATAGATTCATATTTCTTTCCTTTTCTCTCGTTTACTTCGCCAGGTAGCCGCCATCCACCGGGATTACCGCTCCCGTTATATATTCTGCCGCGTCACTCGCTAAAAACACGGTAATTCCTGCCAGATCCTCCGCCTTCCCCCAGCGGTGCATCGGGATCCGCGCCGTTACCTCTTCATACTGATCCGGATTTTTGGCTTTCATATCCGATGTGAGCTTTGTCTCCATATAACCAGGTGCGATCGCATTGACGGTCACACCACGCGATGACCATTCATTGGAGCAGGCTTTCGTGAGCTGCGCCACACCGCCCTTACTTGCCGCGTATGCCGGTATCATCACACTTCCGAAGAAGGAGGTCATCGATGCCACATTAATAATTCTGCCGTATCCACGCTGCAGCATATCCCGCGCCGCCAGCTGAGACATCTGGAACATAGCACCTAAATTTACTCGCAGAATCCGATTCCACTCTTCCATCGGAAAATCTTCTGCCACGCACCGGTGCTGAACTCCCGCACAGTTTACCAGTATATCCGCCTGACCATCAAGGCTTTCCACCAGACGCTTATAGATATTCGGAACCTCCTCTTCTCTTACCAGATCTCCCACTATTCCGTGAACCACCACACCGGTTGTCCGTGCAAGCGCATCAGCGCTCTCCCGCACCTTCTCACTTGTTCCCAAAATAGTAACCTCCGCCCCAGCTCTGCACAGTCCCTCTGCCATGCCATAGCCGAGTCCTCTGGTTCCGCCCGTGACGATCGCTTTTTTCCCCTTTAAGCTAAATAAATCCATAAAATCGCGCATCTTTTATTTTCCCTTTCAAAAGCACACATCTGTAAACAGCCCCTCTGCTGCAGATTACGAACTAGCGATATATTTGTTTTTTATTTCCATATATAAAAGCTGCCGTGAAACAAGAATTTCATTCTTTTCACAGCAGCTTTTTTACTTTTATTCAATGCATTTTCTTCCACTGCCTGACTGGCTGCATCGAGCGATCCGCTTATGCCAGCTTTTCGCCGGTCAGCATCTCATAGCTCTGAAGATATTTTTCAATGGTCTTGTCCACAATCTCCTGCGGGAGTGTCCAGTCATTGCCCGGATGAGCGGTCAGCCAATCGCGTGCAAACTGCTTGTCGAAGGACGGCTGGGAATGTCCTGCCTCGTAGCCCTGTGCCGGCCAGAAACGGGAGCTGTCCGGAGTCAGCATCTCATCACCAAGAACGATGTTGCCATTCTCATCCAGACCGAACTCAAACTTGGTATCTGCGATAATGATACCTTTTTCCAGTGCGTACTCCGCACATTTTTTGTAAAGTGCAATCGTGTATTCACGCAGCTTATCTGCATACTCTTTTCCCTTGCCCGGGAAGTATTTTTCCAGATGATCTACGCTCTGCTCATAGGAGATGTTTTCATCATGATCGCCAATCTCTGCCTTAGTGGACGGTGTGTAGATCGGCTCCGGCAGTTTGTCAGACTCTTTTAAGCCTTCCGGCAGTTCAATTCCACAAACCTTTCCGGTCTTCTGGTAGCTTGCCCAGCCGCTTCCTGTGATATAACCGCGGACGATGCACTCAATCGGAAGCATCTCAAGCTTACGGCACATCATGCTCTTTCCTTCGAATTTCTCCTGCTGGAAGAATTCCGGCATGTCTTTTACATCTACGGAAATCATGTGATTCGGGATAATGTCTTTCGTCAGGTCAAACCAGAACTTGGACATCTGTGTCAGTACCTTGCCTTTGTTTGTCACTTCGTTATGTAAGATAACATCAAAGCAACTGATACGATCCGTTGCAACCATAATCAGGCTGTCTCCATTGTCATAGATTTCACGGACTTTTCCTTCTTTAATCGGTTTCATCTCCTGCATTTTTTGCACCTCATTCTTAAATTTTATGGTGGAATCCAGAGCCCCCCTATATCACAAATGTACAGCTCTGTATCCTTCTATCTGATAAATTACCACTTACCCGCCCTTATTGTCAAGACTCGCCTCCCCGTTTCCTCCTTAAATCCCAACAATTCAGCATTTTACCCTGTGGAAGGCGGTTTGGTATGAATTTTTCTACGCCGTTTTCTTCCAAAATGGAATAATAAAAATGCAGCGTTATCTGCCGTTCTTCCCTGCTTAAAGAAGAGTTGGCAGATGACACCGCATTTTATCAATTTACCATTTATTATGTATATGACTCGGATTCTCAGCCCGACACACTCTTGCTTATTTCAGAGCTGCAAATCCACGCTCCAGATCCTCGATGATATCGTCGATATGCTCGGTACCAATGGACAGACGGATGGTGTTCTGCTTAATGCCCTGATCTGCCAGCTCCTCGTCAGTCAGCTGGGAGTGGGTTGTTGTTGCTGGATGGATAACCAGACTCTTTACATCTGCTACGTTTGCTAACAGGGAGAAGAGCTGCAGGTTGTCGATGAACTTATGGGCTTCTGCCTGTCCGCCCTTGATCTCAAAGGTGAATATAGAAGCGCCGCCGTTCGGGAAATATTTCTCATACAGTGCATGATCCGGATGATTCGGCAGAGACGGATGATTAACGTGCTCTACTAACGGATGTTTGGACAGGTACTCAACAACCTTCTTGGTATTTTCTACATGACGGTCGATACGCAGAGACAGTGTCTCAGTTCCCTGAAGAAGCAGGAATGCGTTGAACGGGGAAATCGTAGCGCCCATATCACGCAGAAGGATAGCGCGGATGTAGGTGACGAATGCTGCCGGACCTGCTGCCTCTACGAAAGATACGCCGTGATAGCTCGGATTCGGATCTGCGATTGCCGGATATTTGCCGCTTGCTTTCCAGTCAAATTTACCGGAATCTACGATAATGCCGCCCAGAGTGGTTCCGTGTCCGCCGATGAACTTGGTAGCGGAATGTACGACAATATCTGCGCCATGCTCGATCGGGCGAATCAGGTACGGTGTGCCAAATGTATTGTCAATGACTAACGGAAGTCCGTGTTTGTGTGCAATTTCAGCAATCGCGTCGATGTCCGGAATATCACTATTCGGATTTCCGAGAGTCTCCAGATAGATAGCACGGGTATTTTCCTGAATTGCACCTTCTACCGCTTCCAGATTATGAGCATCTACGAAAGTTGTAGATACACCGAAATGGGAAAGTGTATGCTCTAAAAGGTTATAGCTGCCGCCGTAGATGGTCTTCTGTGCTACGATGTGACCGCCGTCTGCTGCCAGTGCCTCGATTGTATATGTAATAGCAGCTGCGCCGGATGCGGTTGCCAGTGCTGCAACGCCGCCCTCCAGTGCTGCGATTCTCTTCTCAAATATATCCTGTGTGGAGTTGGTCAGACGTCCGTAAATGTTACCGGCATCTGCCAGACCAAAACGTGCTGCCGCATGGGCGGAATTTTTAAATACATAAGAAGTGGTCTGATAAATCGGAACGGCTCTGGAATCGGTTGCCGGATCCGGCTGCTCCTGACCTACGTGTAACTGAAGAGTCTCAAATCTATAATTTCCCATCTCAAAATACCTCTCTTTCTTTTTCTGGAAGTTTATTTCCTAGTATGTAAATTCGTTTTTATTCTATATTCATTTTTTTATTTGAGCAAGCGTTTTTCCATTTATTTTCAAGCTTTCTATAAAATAATTGCTTTTACGCATTATTATATTTGCTTATGCAAATGTATATTTGGCTTTTTGGGTAAATAAAAAGCCGGACCGCTTAATCTTCTTTAAGCTCCCGGGCAAATGGCTTGCATCTTAAATCGTTGTCATTCTCTTGAACGGCAGATATGCAAATTTACCTGACCATATAAAATGCCCGGGAATTACACATTCGACAACAACACATCAGATTTCCGTTCCATACAATATTCTGTCTTGCCATTGTATCTGCCTCCTTTTCATTTTCATGTTCTTTCCGAACTCGATGGCTTAATGATACTCTTATAAACCAACTTTGTCAATAGGTATTAGGAAAAAACTTTTTTTCTTTGTTTTCCACGCTTTTCTCCTTGAAAGTCCTATTACCTTGCGTTATAATTGGTTAATAGTAAGGAGGTTACCGAATGATATCAACAAAAGGAAGATACGCCCTGCGCGTTATGATCGATCTGGCGGAACAAAATTCTGCTGGATATATACCACTGAATGAAATTGCCACCCGTCAGCAGATTTCTGAAAAGTATCTGGAAATCATCTTGAAGGTTCTGGTCAAAAATAAATTACTGGAAGGACAGCGCGGCAAAGGCGGCGGTTACCGTCTGACCCGTCCGATTAATGAATATACCGCCGGAGAGATTCTGGAACTGACCGAAGGCTCTCTCTCTTCCGTTGCCTGCCTTGCACCGGATGCGCCGCCGTGCGAACGTCAGACAAGCTGTGTGACCCTGCCGATGTGGAAACGCTTTGATCAGGTTGTACACAATTTCTTCTATAATATTACTTTAGAAGATCTGGTAAAGGAAAGTCAGTCTTTGCCTAAAAGTACGAATTAGCATTTATAAATGAACGAAGGCATTCCAGTTTGACCGAATGCCTTTTTATATATAGATTTTTCTATTTATTTCAGTATTGAAGCATCTCAAATGTTATTTTTTGATGCCCTTCCGTTCTTTTGCCCGCTCGAGCAGTTTCTCCGCCTCTTCCAGCGCCCCCGGAAGATACGCTTCCGTCCACTCTTTTCCGGCTTTTTCCTGCTTCTTGATTGCATCCCAATCCGTGACCGGTTCTCCCTGTTCGGACAACATCGACTTACCAAACACGTGCGGATGGCGGCGGATCATTTTTTCGCTGGCGCCATCCATGACCTCCCGTATCGTAAATAGTCCTTCTTCCTCCGCGATCTGCGCGTGAAGAAGAATCTGCAGCATTAAATCCCCCAGTTCTTCTTTCAGGTTCTCCGCATCGCCGGTCGCCTCCCAGATATTGATACCGCCAATCACCTCTGCCGCTTCTTCAATGCAGTACGGTTTCAGCGATGTATGCGTCTGCGCCCGATCCCACGGACAGCCGTCCTCGGCACGGAGATGGCGGACTACCTCGCAGAAGCGCATGAACGATGCGGCGCGGTCATTTTCTTTTTTTATCTCATTTGATTCTCGTTTCATTCTCTCTATCCATTTTCTTGTCTGCTTTTATTTCTGAGCTTGTTTATATGCCTATTTTGTAGCTGTTCAGTACCTTCACAGCCACAAGCAAAAATCCATTAAAAATTGCCTACGGCAATGGGATTTTTGCCTGCTGGCCCATGTTTTCGTACGGTCAGCGCAGTAAATGCGCTGACCTACTGAACAGTTACCCCATTTTTTATTATATTCCAAATTTCACTTTCTGTCAGCCGTAAAATGAATTTGGAATTGACAGTCTGATATTTTTCATTTACAATACAATTATAATAAAATAGATTCTTTTATTTATCGGGACTCCTGCCCGGATGCTCCCTTCGTAAATAAGAGCCATGAATCTTACAGGATACGTGGGTCTTTTTTTATTGCACATGATTCCGATACAGCTACCATACCGGATTGCTGCCAATCTTTTTTGATTTGGAAATTATCCAGTAAATAAGCGCTCGAATCATCCAGATAGAAAATCCCCTGTCAATTTCTGCACAATGCAGTATACCTGGAGGATTGATACCATGACTTTTTATGAAACTTTAGATTCAATTATGAAACAGGATTTTGGCGGTCGCGGACTTTTAGCATCTCTGCCTGCTTCCCCACTTGCGGCTGTGTCTGCTTCTCTCGCCCATGCGAAAAGAGCCGTTCTTCTGACCGGTTTCCCGGTTCGAATGCCAGACGGTTCTATTACCGGCGAGACGGATGGACCTTCCGGAACTGCCAACCTCGCAGCAGCGCTGACGGCAGCTGGCTGCGGCGTGTCAGTCGT
>NZ_FR895072.1:7957-11926 GCF_000434655.1 Clostridium sp. CAG:43
GGCGTGTCAGTCGTAACCGACTGGTCTTCTTATCCGCATCTGGAAGCGGCTCTCCGCTTCCGCGCTCCGCAGGCAACCTTGATCCGTCTGCCGGAACAGAATACGGATAACTTTATCCGCACCTTTATCCGTGATGCAAAACCGACCCATCTGATCAGCCTGGAGCGCCCAGGCAAAGCTGAAAACGGACATTATCACAGCATGCGCGGTGAACAGCTCGACGACATGATTACAGATTCGGCACTTTTCCTGTCTGCTGCCAGAGAAGCTGGTGCCACGGTCATTTCCATCGGAGATGGCGGCAACGAGATGGGAATGGGGACTTTCCGCCGTGAAATTCTCGCAGGTGTTCCACACGGCGAACTTATCTGCACCGCAGAAGCAGCAGACCTGACGCTGGCAAGCGGCGTTTCCAACTGGTGGGGCTGGGGCATTGCCTCCCTGCTCTCCCTGGAATTAGGACGGAATCTTCTCCCCTCTGACCGCACCGAGACGGAATTGCTCCGCCGGGTTGTGGCAGCAGGCGGTGTGGATGGATGCACGAAAAAAGCGGAACTGACCGTTGATGCACTCCCTCTGGAGACGCATCTGAGGATTTTGCAGTCTGTCCGCAAATTGACCGATGAAACGCTTAAAAAGCAGACAGCAAAGAGAGAGACTCCTTATTTTTACAGAGAGCGGAAGGTAATGGCAGCTGTTTAGGGACTTTTGGTTTTTTATTTGTTTTCATTTTCAAGAATAAAGAATGTGCCTTGGCACATTCGGGCGTCTCGCGCGGTCGCTTGCGACATATTTTTTCTTCGCGCGAGTGCGCATCCCGCGGAGCGTTCTTTGTCATAGAACGAAGTTTCCTATGTTTAAAAAAGACCCGCCTATGTATTTCACTACATAAGCAGGTCTTTTTTGAATGTTGAATGGTTGTTTAACGCTCGCTTTTACGCTTACAATTCACTTATTTGCTCTTACTTTTCTTCTGCAGCCCGATATGCCTGTGTCACATTTTTCGTGATCGCTTCCGCTTTCCGGTCAGCCGCCACAACCACATGACTCAATGCAAGTAATGCCAAAACGTTCGGAATAACCATCAGCGCGTTGAAGAAATCTGCCAGAGCCCATACTAAATTTACCTTTAACATAGAACCAATGACAATACAAATCACAACGATGAAGGAATAAACCTTTGCCGCGCCCTCGCCGAACAGATATTTCGCATTCGTCAGGCCAAAGAAATGCCATCCCAGAATCGTCGAAAATGCGAAGAACAGCAGGCAGATCGCAATAAAAATAGAACCAAAGTTTCCAAAACTCTGCATGAATGCCGCCTGTGTCAGCGCTGTACCATCCTTGCCGGAGCTCATCGCATCCGTTGTCAGGACTGCAAATACGGTCAGATTTAAAATAACAAATGTATCAATAAAGACACTGATCATCGCACAAAGCCCCTGATGATGCGGGCTTTCTGCTTTCGCACGTGCGTGAGCATGCGGTGTGGAACCCATACCTGCCTCATTGGAGAAAAGTCCTCTCGCTACACCAAAACGGATTGCTTCGCGGACGGTGATACCAGCACCAGCGCCCATTACCGCTTTCGGATCAAACGCGCCCTTGATGATCATCATAAATGCCGTCGGCACGTGATTGATATGAAGACCAATCAGAATCAGGCTTCCTACAATGTAAACGCCTGCCATAACTGGCACAACCTTCTCTACCACAGCTGCCAGACGTTTGGTTCCACCAATGAAAATGAATCCTGCCAGTACTGCCAGCACAAGGCCGATCGTGATCGGCGGAATATTGATTCCATATACCTGAAATACCTCTGTAAACGCAGCACCGATCGAGTTGGACTGTACCATATTGCCCATAAACCCAAGTGCTAAAACAATAAAGATAGCAAACAGAGTGGATAATACCTTTCCAAAATTACCTTTAAATGCCGCCTTGATGTAGTAGACAGGTCCGCCTGTCACCTCACCATTTACCTCTGTCTTGTAGGTCTGTGCCAGAACCGCCTCGGAGTAGATGGTCGCCATTCCGAAGAACGCGCTCAGCCACATCCAGAAGATTGCACCCGGACCGCCGCCAAACAGCGCTGTCGCCGCACCTGCCAGGTTACCAGTACCAACCTGTGCTGCGATCGCCGTCATGATCGACTGAAACGGGCTCATTTCCCCTTTTTCATGTTTTTCTCCGTTCAGGCTGAAATGTCCAAACACATGCTTGCAGCCCTCGCCAAATTTTCTTACCTGGATGAATTTGAGACGAATCGTGTAATAGATGCCCGTTCCACACAGCAGAATCAGCAGAAGAAAACTCCACAGAAAATCATTGCCTTTGTTTACCAGTGTCAAAATCGTGTCCATTTTTTATCCTCCTCTATGTTTTCGTTACGATTCCGGCTCTTTTGTAAATCCGGGATCGAGTAATAAAATAAGAGCTGATACAAATCAGCTCTCCAAAGAGTAGAACATATGCATACAATAGAACTCATCCCCTGGTTCCATTGTGATTGGTTGTATGCCCTGTCCTTTTGCCTGAGAGATCAACGAATACCATGGACGTGCATCCGTCTTACACCTTCGGCGCTCCTTCTTGGAGACTCTCCAGAGTGTCCCTGCCTGACTGACCTTCGATCACTCGTCAGGACGGTTCAGTAAACAGGAACGAACTTATGTGAGGTATGCTATCACATTTCTTCTGCTTTTTCAACTGATTTTTATAAATTATACGAAAATCCTCAAAATATTACGGTTCGCGACACGTTTTCCCCCTTTTCATTAAACTGCTCATACTTTTCCCCAATCAAAAGAGAATCCATCTGCGGGTATGCACCATCTTTTAAAATATACGATGGAATTTCCCCTTCTGGCTGCCATCCCGGCTTTTTCCCTCCCCATTCTTCCCGGTTTTGAGCTGCCTCTGCCTCCGTCACGTTCCTCCATGCTGATTCTGCTGCCTGACCACGCTTTCCCTGCTTTGTCAGAGGAATCACTTTAAAATGATATACGCCCGCAGTCTGCATCAACGGTACAAAATCGTACTGTTCAACACTCGTCCGATGCGGATGTCCGACACGCTTCGCATCCCGGTAAAGCATCACCAAATATGCCGAAGCCCCCGGCGCTTTCTTCCACCTGCCAATTCCTCTTTCCGCCCAGACTGCTGCATCCACCGTTCCTATTATCTCTCCGGCATCCTGTAATTCGATCGTCAAAAGCAACGTAGTGCCATTATCTTTCCGAACTGCCTTGCTGCATACCGCGCCAAGCCCTGAAAACTGGATGTCCTCCTGGCGAAGGACGGAAAAAGAATCATCTGCGTCGGATTCCAGTTCTATTTCGTACAGAATTTCCGGAGCAGGTTCTTCTGCATGGATTTCTTCTATCTTTCGTTCTTCTAAAGACACTTCTTTGGTACCTATATTTTCAGAATCGGCTTGTATGCTCCCTTTATATTGTTCATTTTCTTTTTTTCCCACCTCTGCCCTATCCATCGCCGGTCCGCTTGCCGGATCACCGGAGATTCGTTCCACACCAGTGACGCTATATGCCCTGTCCCGGCTTTCCGCCTCCAAAACAGGCATTCCCATTTCATCCAGCTCTTCTGCTGCCAGCCGAATCCTGACCCGATCGATGGATGCCGCGGCAGCGGGGAAACATCCCGCAGCCGCCTGGCTCAGTACGGCTGCTCCGAAGAGCAGCCCTTTCGCCATCTGATCCATAAAATCCCTTCCTTCCCTTTTTCTGCCATCTGAGCGATTTTGATTTTTCTCTTATTTTTTTACTCCTCCTTGCCCTTATCATTCCTCTCCATATTCTTTTTTATATGTTCCTCCTTTCTTCGCCGTTCTGCGAGCGCCAGCCCTGCCCCAGCACTCATACATATCAGTCCAATCACCAGTTTCCACTTCCAAATCAGTGAAATCACTTCATTCAGACGCTCTTTTTCGTCCTCAACCTGATAAGC
>NZ_FR895072.1:11943-12278 GCF_000434655.1 Clostridium sp. CAG:43
CTGATAAGCACCTTCTACTTCCCAGGTGGCTGATTCTCCATATCCCATCTTCGGAAGCGGCTTCATCTGTCTGCCGTCGAGAACAATTTTCCCATCTCCACAGATCGACTCTGGCACGTGAACTGTTAAATAGCCCTCTTTCAGCTCTTCTATCACTTTCTTTGGATGTTCCGGCTGACCGTGTCCCGGTCGCCCCCTCCGGCTTCAAACGGTCATACATCCGCACAACCGTCACCGTTCCGCCCTCTGAAACCGTAAATGAAACTGGTTCGGCTTTTTCGTAGCCCTCCGGCGCTTCCAGCTCTTCCAGAATATAGCGGCAGCCCTCCTTTAAA
>NZ_FR895072.1:12287-17459 GCF_000434655.1 Clostridium sp. CAG:43
CCTTTAAAATACCTTGTATGCATTTCTCCTTTTCTTCAGAAATCCATTCCAATATTACCTTTCCAGTCTCATCAGAAATCCTCAGGTGGGCACCTTTTACAAATTCGCCATCTCCTTTCTGCTCCCTCCATTTCCGCTTCTCCACCTGCACTTCCGTCGGTCTGTCGTACATCTTCACCTGATCGACTCGACCGTCCAGTGATACCGTAAATGTCACTTTTTCTGCTTTCCAGTACCCATCCGGCGCTGTTTTTTCTACCAGCACATAGTTTTTTCCAGCGTTTAACTTTCCTTTTATCACATGGGCGCCCCGATCAGATACCCACGAATCAACCAAGGTTCCGCCTTCCTTCTCCTCCCAGAGTTCCATCCGCGCCCCCGGCAGTTCCTTTTCTCCCGTCACACTGTATTTTGTGATTTCCACGTGCGTCGGCTTATCCTGCATGGAAATCCGCTCAACCGTTCCATCCTCGGAAACAGTAAACGGAATCTCTTCCGCATACGCAAATCCATCCGGCGCTCCCGTCTCGCGCATTATATAACTCTTTCCCGGTGTCAACGTTCCAATTATCTCATGAGGATGATCCGCAGAAATCCATGATTCGATTACATTTCCAGACTGATCCAGAATCTCTATCTGAGCACCCGGAAGCTCCGTTCCGCCCAGATCTGTCTTTGAAAAGACCAGCTTTGTCGGGGAATCTATCATTCCAATTCCGTCTATCTGTGCATCATTCCCCAGAGAAAAAATCATCTGATTCGACTCCACCTCTTCCGTTTTTCCACCGTCCAGTTCCAGCAGTTCAACCAGGCGATATCTATTCCCACGTTTGAGCACTTCACGCACCGACCGATCATTCTGATGAAATTCCCAGAGCACTGTATTTCCCTGCCGGGAGGTCCGTCCCGTGCTTCCTGTACTCTTCCACTCGATCGGCAGTCCATCCGGAGTCTGTGCCGGAACTTGTGCCCGAACCTCATAGTTTGTTCCCCACGGCATTCCTGTCAAAACAACCGATTCGCCACAAGAAAGCGTCAGGCTTCCTCCACTTCGCAGCGTTCCCGATTTAGAACCTGTGTACGAAATCAAGCCTGGAAGCTCTTTTCCCTCCGCATTCTTTAAGTATAACGTATATGTTATATCTATCTGCCTTAACAACGCCGCGGCAGTTCCCGTCACCCGCCCGGCGATAGCAATTGCGCCCGGCGATAGAATTGGATGGAAGGATTCATAGCTTTTGCCCGTTTTTCCCCATATCGTTGCCGTTACCGTCATACCAGAATGATTTTCCTGTCCGTTTTCATTTATATGCTCTCCAACCAGAACAGCCACCCGCAAAATGCCTCCTGATCCGGCTGCCACATTCTCTATATTCCAATACCAGGATTCACCTATTTGTTCCGCTCCGCCCATCGAAGCCGCTGTCATTAGTTCACACCCAGCTGGAATTTCCAGTCCAATCTTCATATTTTCTTTTTTATCTGACTGGTTCCGATATGTAATTTCATATACAATTACACTTCCCGGCAGCACCGCTGCTCCGTCTTTTCCAATCGGGGAAACGGCGCGGATGCCACAAGGGTCGCTGTATTCCGGATTTCGTATTTCATGGATATATCCCAGGCCATCTCTGTTTTCCGGGATCCAGCTTTCCACTTCCCTGCCATCTGTCTCTTTCTGATGATATTCTTCCAGACGATACCTCGTTCCTTTTAATGTTCGAAGCATCAGCGGATAATGTCCGTTCTCATCCCAATTCAGACGGAATGTATTTTTTTCTATCGTCCGGCGGCTGCCGTCACTGAACTCAATGATCTCCCGCAGTTCGAAACGATGTCCTTCCGCCACCCCCTCTTTTTCACATTTTTCTCGTTCCAGATAAGGCGCAGAAGCTTCCATCAGTGAAGAAAGTACAAATTCTTCCCCACTGTCCAAATCCCACAGAGTTCTCACCAGACGAAGCGCTTTTCTTCCCTGCACCTGCAGAGACGTTATGCTGTCAAATAAACCGTCTGCTGTCTCTGTCTCCAGCGCATTTGCACCATCTCTGGCTGCGTTAATCCCCCTGCCTGTATCTGACACCGTGAAAATCATCGGTTTCTGCACAGTGTATCCATCCGGCGCTTCCAGTTCTTTCAGAAGATACGTGTGCCCGGCAATCAGCTTTCCTTCTATCACGTGTGTTTTCCCATCGCAGATCCAGGTTTCCAATGCCTCACCCGCTTCAGTGTACACACCATCCAAAAATCCCGCTTCATACACTGCCAGCTTTGCTCCTGACACAAAGAGACCCGTATCGAAATCCAGCTTGGAAATTTTGATTTTCGTTTTTTCATTCGGCACCGTCAGATCATACGTTAGCACCTCGCATTCTTTCTGATCTTCTATCAGCACCTCGTACACGCGCGGAATAAGTTGATATCCATCCGGCGGCATCGTCTCACGGACTTCGTAATGGTACGGAATCCAGCTTCCATTCTCCCCTATCGTTCCGATTGGCAGAAACGGGCTTTCCGCCTGACCGCTCTCGTCTGTCTCCATCTGAACCTTTTCTCCCGTCTCTCTGTTTTTCACTTCAAACACCGCACCTGCCAGTTTTTCCTCTGGCTTTCTCTCATCCACCTTTTCAACCCGAATCCGTCCCTGTTTCAACGTATTAACCGCTTCGATTGTCTCCCCCGAAGCAGCCGCCACCGTAAATTTCTTAGGTTCCATGAGGCGATAACCTGCCGGTGCCGAAAGTTCCACCAGATAATACACTCCATAGGCAATCGGAGAAATCCGATGCGGCTTCCAGTCCCCTGCCTTCCAGCCTGCCGGAATCTCCTGTTTTTCTGCTTCTTCCTCTGTAAATTTTCCATCCGATCCAGAAATCCAGCGTTCCACTAAATATTCTTTTTCCTGCACCAGGCTTCCATCCTGTGCCGCCCGGAAAACAGCAAGTTCTGCGCCTGCCAGATACATTGCCTCTTCGGATGCCTCTCCTGAGCTTCCCAGCTTGGAAATATAGACAGACTTTGCCCTGTTTTCCAGCCCGTAAAGCTGAATTTCAGCAGTTTCTTCGACAATCACCGGCTTCGGTGCTGCTTTCTGATAGCCGCTTGGTGTTTTCGTCTCCACCAGAACGTAATAGCCTTTCTTTCTGTTCGAAGCCAAATCATTTTTCGTCGGATTCAGCGGTAAATAATCAATCCGGTGAATCCCATCGGAGGTATCATAACTGACCAGAGTCCCCTCCGTCTGGTAATTCCAGCGGAAATCATAGCTGTAGCCTGCTTTTCCATCCGGCTGCAGATTTTTCGTTACCTGAACAAGCACCTGCGAACCATTTCCCAGATTCCAGAGCTGACGCACTGATTCGCCCTGTTCTGTCGCCGTTTCTTCCTGTTTTTCAGCGGTATATCCACACCATGCAACCGTGTTAAACCTTGTGTGATATTCTGCATACAGCTTCTGATAGCGGGCTGCAAAGCTGTCGCTTCCTTGGCTGTAGGCTTTCGCATCTTCGGTCTTCCAGCTCGTCACCCGTTTTTCCCGGTCATAGCGCGGTGTTCCATCCGCTTCCATGACAATTCCATTTTCATCTGTCACTGCCTCGTACAGGGTCAGCTCCGCCGCATATGCATTCGGCAGACATTCTTTTTTTCCATCCTTCTCCTCATATTTGAAAAAGGCGGTTTTTATATGATCCTCCTGCATCGTGATGAGCTGCAGCTTAGAAGTTTCCTGGATTTCCACCTCTATTTGATTTGTCAGATATCCCGGAGGCGTCTCTATCTCCCCGAGAATATAATCGCCTGCCGGAATCCCCTCCCATGCCATTGGCGTCTTTCCGACGGTCCATTTCGCAGTCACTGTCTTTTTCTGGTTTCTCTCATCTAGTACTGTCCAGTTCGCCGGAAGTTCCCCTTTCTTTTCCAGATAATACCCGGACGGATGTGCTTCCAAATCATCACTCGCAACTCTTTTTGCCGGATAGAGCGCTAACACGGCTCCTTCCACACTTGAAAACGTATACCCCCCTTTTCCTTCCTCCCAGGTCTTAGAATCTGATTCGTTCAAAATGCGATCATAGTCCCGGACTGTCTGCTGATATTGTTCTGGCGCGTCGATCTTTTCGATCTGCACCGTGATCGGACGGTTAATAAGGCGCAGCTCCTGTACCTCACAGGTTTCCTCTACCGTAAGCCCTGCCGGCATCCGTTTCGCATAGCCGGATGGGGCACGCGTCTCCTCTAAAATATACGTTCCCACCGGGACGCGTTTTAAAACGTCCACCTGCCCATCTCTGATCCGTGTATGGAACGGATCGTTTGGCATTTCATCCCCGGTTATCCAGCTGTTTTCCATCAGATACGCCTCACCCTGACGATGGTACAGTGGTCGGTCATCTTCCCGTTTTTCCGGATCATTTCCAATATCATAGAGCGCTGCTTTCAACTGCAGATCCCATGCATTGGCATTGTAAGCTCTGAGAAGATCGCTGTATCGGTAACGCACATAATCGCCATCCCGATCATAAACGGGATATCCTTTGATATAGGTCTGATCGGAACGCTGGTAATAAACCGGCAGCCCATTTTCATTCAAAACCGGATTGACATGGGGCTGCAGCAGACCTCCGTCATATGTCCCGATCGTGTATTCCTGTTCCGTATCAGCATACATCGTTGCCACGCGGCCAGTCTTTATCTTATCCCTGGCAATCACATTTTCATAGCGATCCTTCGATATCCGGACCACCCACACCAATGTTTTGCCGGTTTTCTCCTCCGTCACATATGCCATTCCCGTGTACGGTTCTACCTCGCTGTCCCGGCTTCCGTCTGATGCCAGATGATAGAATTTTGTCCCGGACGGAACGTATTCAAACCGCCTTTCTTTCCGGCTGTACGCCAGTTCTTCATAGCTGGGGCTTACAATTTCCAGAAATGGAACGCCGTCTTTCATCGCATAGATCGGTTCGCCGTCTTTTGGACGCACCAGTTCGCCCTTTTCGTTATAGGCATACCGCACGCCCCGGAGTGTCGTAAATACCTCCAGAGCCCCGAGATCGTAATATAAAATGTCTGTATCTTCGCGTTCAACCCGCTTGAGAATCCATCTGCCTTTCCCCTGGTCGTTGAACCGGTCATCCTGCGTATATCGTGTATAATTGTTATTTTCCCCCT
>NZ_FR895072.1:17481-20375 GCF_000434655.1 Clostridium sp. CAG:43
TTGTTCTTTATCCTTCACATACAGAAGCTGGTTTCCCGCATAACCTTTCTGCACATACATCCGGATCACATTTCCAAACGAATCGCGCACCACATTGACACCGGCATACGCCCGGTCCTCACTGTCCCCGTTCTTCTTTACCTCGATCGCATCATACAGGCACATCGATGCACCTGGAAGATAGCGGTTGAGTGCGTGTGCCGTATCTGGAACCCGATGCCAGATCGCTTTTCCAGTAAAAACCTGATCCTCATAAATCAGGTCAATCCACTCCCCGGCTTCCTGTTTTGCCCTCAGACTATCCAGCCAGCCCTTTGACCACCCATAGCCAAGGAACGTTCCCGACGCATTGTACGCCAGTTCCAGATTTTCAAGACCATAACGGTTCGAAAGCTCGGTCAAAGTTCCCTCTCGCCGATCGCTCAACTCAAACAAAATCTCCGTTTCATCCTGTTTTACTTTCGCGATTTCCAGCCGGATCGGCGTATTTCCTACATAAATCCGCGCCACATCCCCCAGGTTCTGCGGCTTATTGCCATTTGACTTCGTTCCATCCGGGTTCTGGACTGCTTCTCCGTTGCTGCTTATCCGGGTTACCATTTCTCTATACACGGCAGCTGCCACCCGCTGACCGCGCTCTCCGTCCCGATAATACGTTACTTCATCCGAATACACTTCCACCGCTATCGGTTTCGTTCTCACGTATCCTTCTGGTGCAGATAATTCACACAACACATAGGCTCCTGCTCCCAGCGGCTGCGGCGTGATCAGATATCCTGTATTCTGGTTGGACGGCAGAGTTTCCCCTAAACCACCAAAATCCTGCAGCGTCGAATAAACCCGGAATGTGCCCGTCCGCGTCCCAAAGGCATCCTGCATCACCACCTGATCGGTTTCACTGCAAATCGGAGTTCCTGCCGGGATTATGCCTGTATATTTTCCTGTATAAGGTGCTTTCCAGGGGTATTTTGACGGAATTAGCGTTTTCAAATCAACCGGCGCGATTTTCTTTGCCCCCATTGCCTCCAAAAATTCTCGGCTGGCTGTCACCTGTGTATCTTTTTCATAAAACTGCACCTCCCCCTCGCTGTATTTCGACGTGTCCCGGCTGGCGGCATAAATAGCGAACACCGCATCATCATGCAGAATATTCTCTCCCGTCTCCGAATCTAGTTTTTCAATCCGAAGCTTTGCAGCATAAAACGTATTCCGGTATTTTCCATCCGCGTAGCCGGTAAATCCCAACGCATCATAGGCGGACTCCGCCGCCGGTTCTGTCACACTGTAAGGCACCAATCCCTGAAAATACCGCCCGTCAAACCCGGTCAGCGCCCCGGTGATTGTCCTGACATGATCTTTCAGATAAAATCCCGCCGGATTGTTATCATCCGTCTTCTCTCCATACGGATATTCCACTGAATCTTCCCACCCTGCCTGCTCTGAGATCGAACCATAACGGTAATAGCTTTCTACCTTCTCGTTGCTCCGGTACCGGCTGTTTGCATTTTCAGACCGATAAATGTCCTTGTACGGCGCCATTTCCCTCTGAGCGGGCGAAAATCCGCTGTAGTCATAGCTTCCGCCTGGATAGGAGATCGTTCCCTGCCGTTTATCCGCATCCAGACCATATTTATAAATCTCATAAGTTCCATCCTGTCCATGTGCGCGGATCACATATTTCCTCAAATCCGCCTGATTTGTATCTCCCCACTCTTCATTCATCCGGATCTGATAGTTCGCCGCCAGCGTTTCCGGCGATGCCGAGGCGTCATATTGATAATCCGCTGACTTTTTTTCCGGAGATACGAGGTTTCCACCTGCCTCATAAACCGACGGGACTTCTATTTCTTTCGGCTGATCGATCCGATAATGCTGGTTTTTGAAATCTTCCAGTGCTCCCGAATACGGCTGCTGCTCGACTGCCACATAGGTTCCGTAAGGAAGGTATTTCGAAACGCCATAATAATAACCTTCCTCGGATTTTTTTAATTTTTCTGCTGACAACGTTGTTTTGTCCCGATCGGAACCTCCATTTTCCGCGCTGTCCCACTCAATCGCGTATAAATCATCCAAATCATAGGAGAAAAACGGCTTCAAATATTCCTCTGCTTTTAAAATTGCCTGATGTAATGCTTCATCATAGATATAATCCGGGTAGCCTTCCTGTCCGCCCGATGCTTGAATGTTCTGCTTCTTTACCTCATCCTTCAAATACCAGTCCATCGCAAACTGACGGACAGCATCCGACCGTTTTGCATTTTCTATGGCTGCTTCCGACGTACGGCTCTGGTTCTGTATCGCCGCATTGTTATGATGCGCCGGATCTTTTATTTCTCCGCCACCGGTTCCAAAAATGCCCGTACGGATCCACGCAAACGGCTTAAAGGATGTATCTGCTGCATCTGCCCGCTGCCATTTATCCCGGTTCGCCACCGCCATCGCATCGAAAAATTTCTCATACTGATAGCCGGAAACTTCCCGTACCGCTCCCGCTCCATCTTCCTTGGTCCGCATGACCGTCTCAAGAAGTCTTGTATATCCCTGATTAACCTCTTTCGAATCCGCTATCTGCCCGTCTTTTCCATATTCGTACAGACGTTCCTTTGCCGTCACTGCGCTGCCCCAGACATTGTTATTGACGGAACCAGCCGTCTGGGAATCTTTTTTATGAATTACCTGCGTGAAAATTTTCTGAACCGGAGCAAAGGATTCTCTAAGCCGTGGAAAATTCTTTTTTACCTCCGGCAACGAGACGACTTCCCCATCCCGGTTCATCCACACGATTTCGCCATCCGTATTCCGGTACAGACGTTCCAGATTGGATTTCAAATAGAGCTTAAAGCGGAAATTTGGCAGTGCTGAAGCGACATTTTCGTTTCCTCCCTCTTTTTCCG
>NZ_FR895072.1:20386-21135 GCF_000434655.1 Clostridium sp. CAG:43
TCCCTCTTTTTCCGTAAACGGATCGGTGTGCCCACTTTCCGCATAAGTGTTATGTGCATAGGTGCCTTCCGGTGTCGTCGCTATATTTTTGACGATTTTTATCTTCTGGCGGATCACTCGCTCCAGTACACCCAGCGGTTCTTTCCTTGTCCCGGCATCCTGATAGGTGGTCTCCTGCCCCGGGTACGCCAGTGCCACCGGGACCACATAGGAATCATCCCCTGTCAGGCCGGAACGTCCAGAATCGACATATGCCTTTGCCCGCGCCTGTTTTATCCACGTGTAATAGCTGGAACTGTTCATCTGGTGGCCGGCAAAGAAACCATTTCCCAGAATTGCGGCTTCTTCCTCGTTCAGTGTAACCTTCTTCTCTTTCAATACCGCCTTAAATCCCAGCTCTTCCAGCACGCCTGCATTTGTTTTTTTCACGCCAAAACTGTCGGTAAAATTCGCGTTGACCCGCAGTATGTATCTCCCATCTGCATTCCGGGCTGCTGCCTGATGAACCCATTTTGTCTCCGTTACCTCCCGCTGCTGTGTTTCTGTCTTTTCCCGGTAAATAACCACCTGGATCGGCTGCCCATCCGCATCATATGGAATTTCCCCGGTTTTGTAATAGACATTTACCTCATTTTCCTTCGGAACAATCGTACCATCTCCCTCAATCACAGCATCTGTCTGCAAAAGTGCCGACGCCATCACCTGATTTCCAGCGGTAGTTTCCCTATAATCAGTATACGTTCCAAATG
>NZ_FR895072.1:21181-21514 GCF_000434655.1 Clostridium sp. CAG:43
GAATATGGTATATACACATAACGCGGACACATTTCCATATTCTCCGGCAGCCACTCTGCCCGGTGAAAAATCAGGCTGTCTTTCTCCGGATCACTTCCCAGTACCATGAAATTCTCCGGTATTCCTAAAATTCCTGCATATACCGTAAATTCAAACGAATCCGAAGACTCATGCACCGCGTCCAGACCGCCATAGCTGATATATGGATGGGTATGATAAAAATCCAGAATGGAAGTGATCGCGTCTCCCACTGTCATTGAGATTCCATCTTTTGTTTTCGGCACCGCAATCGTCTGGACCGGCGAACCATACACCGTTTTTTCTGCCTTTTCT
>NZ_FR895073.1:0-8932 GCF_000434655.1 Clostridium sp. CAG:43
TGAAGGTACTGAACAGTTACGAATATTTAAAAAAAAGAGGATGCCCTGCCATGAACACACATACAACAAACCTGCCTGCAATCGAAACACACACTTTCCCCAACTCCCACATCATCTCCTGCCTGAACCTAAACCTCGCCCAGATCGCCGCCTCCGGTCAATGTTTCCGTATGCTTCCGGTTCCGGAAAAACCGGGGATCTGGTCACTCATCAGCGGGACGCACTATCTGGAAATTTCCGGGACGCCGGACGGTTTCTTCTTCGACTGCCCGGACGAAGCGCTTCCTTTCTGGAAACAATACTTCGATCTCGGCACCGATTACGGCTCTTTCATCGCCTCCATCCGCGCAGACGATGTCTACCTCGCGGCGGCGGCAGACGCCGGTTCCGGCATCCGGATTCTCCGTCAGGATCTCTGGGAAATAATGATCACCTTCCTGATCTCCCAGCAGAAAACCATCCCAAAGATCCGCGAAGCCGTCGAAGCTCTGGCAAAAAAATACGGTGCGAAGAGAACCGCCGCCCTGTCCGACGGTTCCATCCGCACCTACTATTCTTTTCCCTCGCCCGAAGAACTGGCATCTGCCAGCCTGGACGACCTATTAACCTTAAAACTCGGCTACCGCGCCAAATACATCCACCGCCTCATCCAGGATGTCCTCGCCGGAACCGTATCCTTAGAATCCCTCGCAGCCCTGCCTCCGGACGAAGCCATGACCGCACTTACCAGCCTCTATGGCATCGGTCCCAAGGTCGCCAACTGCGTCTGCCTCTTCGGACTCCACCACATCGACGCCTTCCCCGTTGATACCTGGATCGAACAGATCCTGACCAAAGAATATCTTCCCAAACACCCCATCCGCTACCGCCGCCTTCCAAAAAGCCGCCTGTACACTACTATTATCCAGGATTTTTTTGGAAGCTATAAAGGATACGCAGGGGTAATGCAGCAGTATATCTTTTATTATGAGCGCAGCATCCGAAACGGAAAATCTTAAAGATTCAGCAGCGCCAACGCCACCAAAATAATCCCGCATCCCCCAATCTGTCTCCGGCTGATTGGATCCCCGAGCACCAGCACGCTCACAAAGCTGACCACCAGGATCGTACCGACACTAAAGCTTGGATACACGATAAACGCCGGCAGTCTCGACACACTCGCCAGCAGCAGCGAGGTTGAAAAATAGTTTGGAAATCCGACTGCCACACCACTCAAAAAGTCCATCTTTCCAATCTTGCGGCGGGTTCTCTGCTGCTCGAGAAATGCCAGAACCACAGTCAGAACCAGTGCGGTCAGGAACGTATAGAACAGAAACAGCGCATCAAACCGTCTCTCGCCGATCCGCTCCGTTACCTTGGACATCCCGTCTGCCATACCGCTGACGACAAATAAAACGAGCAGAAGTCCCGCCGAACCCATCCTCCGTCTGCGTCCGCAGCCGCGGTCCCCCTCGCTGTTGATGACCCAGATCGCCACAATAACCAGCACGATCCCCACCAGCTGGAACAGCGTTGGGATCTCACCTAAAAACAGGATACTCGCCGTGACCGGAATCACGATACCAAGCTTCGCAAATGCCGACGACAGAACTGCCCCATTTTCACGGATGCATTTCTGCATCAGAACCAGATTTCCTGTAAACAAAAATCCATTCACGATTCCCGTGAGAACCGCCGTCCGGCTGCCTGCCGCAAAGATATTTTTATCTGGAAGCAGAACAAACGCCACCACCAGGCAGGTCACATAATTTCCAACCAAAATCCCATATCGGTTATCGCTGAACGTCTCACTGATCCGCAGCGCCAGCGCCAGGGACGCGCTGAAAAGAATCGCAAAAATCAGATAAATCATACCTACTTATAAGAGATCGCCGGTCTCCCGGAATTTCCGGTAATGATGCGTTCTCTTTGCCTCCTCCAGTTTTTTAAGCATGGCCGGGATATCTCCGTTTAAGGTTCCCGCCAGAATCACGTAGTTCGACGCATGGTTCGTCCGGAATACAGTGCCCGGAGAATCCACATTTTTCAGGAAAATTTCCATTTCATCCACAATTTCATCCGGGGTTATCCGCTGGAACCGCCCTTCCACGACATCTGCATACATCGGCGTGCCCTCGTACAGGCGCAGCGTCAGGAAGGATGCGTACTCCGGGTTCATCGCCGTGATGAGCTTCGCACAGGACAAGGCATGTTCCTCCACCTTGCTGCGTCCGCCAAGCCCCGAAATCAGCGTCACTGAGGTCGCGATGCCGCAGCGTTTCAGCTTCTGCCCTGCCTCAATGGTCTGTTCCGCCGTCACGCCTTTATTGATATATTTTAAAATCTCATTGTCGCCGGATTCCGCGCCCACATAGACGATTCCGAGTCCCGCCTCGCGCAGGCGGATCAGCTCTTCTTCCGATTTCCGCAAAATATCCTGTGCCGTTCCGTAGGAAGCCACCCGCTTCACGCCCGGATACAGGCGGTGGATCGCATCCAGAATCACCAGAAGATCCTCCGTTTTCATAACCAGCGCATCGCCGTCCGCCAAAAATACCTTCTCGATATACGGCGCATACGGATTGTGGGAAACCTCCCTCAAATCTGCCAGAATCTCCGCCAGGCTCCGGATCCGGAACTTCTTTTCTTTATACATATTGCAAAAGCCGCAGGTGTTGTGTGCACATCCGATCGTCACCTGAATGATCAGGCTGCGCGCCTCACTCGGCGGTCTGTATACAATTCCCTCGTAGTCCATATGATTCCTCCTTTTTCTGTATCTCCTCTGCCGGACTGCCCGCATCTGCTCCGGCAGTTTCCTCATTTTCTGCATTCTCCGGGTTTTCTATCGTCTCCCCCGGCAGCGGGAAATCCACGCCCGCTTTCAGCTCCAGCACCGTGTTGTTCGTCCGGGCATCGTGCAGGATCGCCTGCAGCCTTGCCAGCCAGAAATCATTGCCGCTGTAACGGATCCAGTACTGATATGCCTCGCTTTTTCTGATCTTTGCCACATCAATCTTCGTGCCCGAACAATAATCACGGTTCATATCGGCATAGAGCCTTGCCATCTCTTCTTTGATATCCTTTGATGCCGACTGCAGCGCCTTAAACGCCTGTTCCGAAATCACATCTACCAGAAACTGATCCGCATAAGTATCAAAATTGAGAAGATTCTCGTCTTCTTCCCCGTAGCGCTGCGCCCAGCCTGCTATGTCTACCTTTTTTGTATGGTAGGACAGGCTGCCATCCGCCTGCCAGTTTAGGATACTGTACTGGCACGGCGCCATCGGAAGCGGAGAAGTCACTATCTCCCGGATTCCATATCCGCCCGGTGTGTTCAGATTTGACGTATGCTTCTTGATTCTCTGCAAATGCAGATGCCCGCTCAAATACACCGGAACTCCATATGCTTCCAGAAGCGCGGTCACTTCTTTCGTATTTTCAATCGTGCATTCCTCCGGATAGAGTGTACTCTCATCCAACAGATTGTGGTGTGAAACCGGAATGACCGTCACACCCTGTTTTTTCGCCTCCTCCAGCTGTGTTTTCATCCACGCAACCGTCTCTTCGCTTAGCTTTCCGCCCGTCTCATGGACCGGTTCACACATGCAGCTGTCCAGCATCATCAGCCAATATTTTTCATCCAGGCGGTAAACATAACTCAGTGAATCCGAAGCCCGGGACATCGCCTGATCATAGCCAAACTTATGGTAAATCTGGTAAAACTCTTCCGAACTTGTTCCCTCTGCCGGGGATACCTGATCATCAAAATACGTTGCTGCCCACGGGTGGTTGATATCATGGTTGCCCGGAATCACCAGCACCGGAATTCCCGCCGCCTGCACCCGCTCTAGCTTTTCTGCAAGCGCTTCATGGTTTGCTTTCTCACCATTCTGGGAGAGATCTCCGCTCAAAACCAGTGCCGATGGATGCACCGTCCGCACCTCCTCCAGAAATGCCTCCGTGATCTCATCCAGATACGGCACGAGCGTCCCATCATTTCCCATCGTATAGGTATCAAACGCAGACTGGAAATCTGTCATCTGCGGGGACTGATAGTGAAGATCCGTCGCCAGCCAGATAGTCGGCGGCATATAAACCGTCTCTTCTTGTGCCTTCTGGGGCACTTTTTTTCTTTTATACAGCTGTTTCCGGGAAGTCCGGCGCTTTAAAGCCGCTTCTACATCCGAAGCGTTCTCATCTGCATCATCCTGTATCACTTCCCCGGCGGATGATCCATCCTCCTTCAGATTCCCGGCGGCTCCATTTTTTTCATTCTCCGCCACATCGCCGCCATCTGTCTCAGCTTCCGAAGCTTCCGTCCCGGATGCATGCTTTTTCCCTGCATCCGGCACCAGCCATACAACCAGAAAAAGTGCGAGGACCAGCAGCAGAAGCTGTGCCCCCCGCACCAGAATTGATATCTGTCTTAACTGTTTCATGGCTGCTCCGGTTTCGGCGCATTGCTCTTACCTGTCAGAGTTTCCACACGCAGGCAGAGGACGGTGGTTCTCGCCGCTACCTCCGGAGCAAACTCATACGGTCCGCCCTCCGGGTCATACTGCTGCATGATCCTTGTCAGTGCCTCTCCTTTCTCCCCAGGATCAGCCACACGGGATAACCGTCCAGTGCCGCAAACACTCTCATAAATCATCGTGCTTCTGCATGCCGGTTCCAGAATCTTTATCTCTTTTTCATTCTGCACACAGAATGCCACCCGGTTGTCGCGCTCCATATGCTCAATCTTCGTTCCCACCGGAGCGCCGTGGAAATACAGCACCGGCGTCTCCTGGTCTTCGTTCCACACAAAACCATAATTTAACGGGATCACATACGGGTATTCATCCCCGGAAAAGGCGAGACTACACACCCGGCAGTGTTCCAAAATGGCTTTCTGCCCGTCTTTCGACTCAATCGCACGTTCTCCTCTTCGCATTATTTATCCCCCTTCTTATCCGAACCTTTCTTCTCCTGATTCTCTTTCTCCCGTTGCTCCCGTACCTTCTGGAACGCCTCGTCGCCGACTGCCACGCGGATAAACTCCTCCATCGCCTTCGTGAGGTACTTATTTCTCTTCTTGTACAAATAAACGTAACGGACCGCCAGCTCTTCATTCATCTTGTAAAAGCACAGCGGCACTTCATATGGAAGATTGACGATCAGGCCATCCGGGATGAAGGTCGCGCCCACGCCCCGTCCTGCCATGTTGAACGCAGAGACAACCTGGTCCGGTTTCATGATAATATTCGGCGAATAATTCTGGCGGCTGCACATCTTCATGCTGCGCTTGTAAATGCTGTTTTCCTCTTTGACGAAGATAAACGGAGTACTCTTTAAGAGCGGCAGCGGCAGTACCGGGAACTCCGCCTGACTGTGGCGTCCTGCCCGGATATCTTCCGCGGTAAGCTGATACTGGGTCAGCTCCTCATTGATCGGAAAACTCTTCGGAACAGCCAGAATAATTCTCTCCGTGCTATAATAATACTTTTCATAATTTTTGTCATCCAGTTCCGAGTTATCGATCAGAAGATCCAGTTCCTCGGCAACCAGCTTATCGGTCAGCTGTGTGGTCGTGCCCTCCTGCAGATCAATCTTGATCTGCGGATACCGATGGGAAAACTCGCTCAACACGCCCGGAAGTACAAACGAGGTAAAAAAGATCGTTCCGCCAACCGACAGCTTGCCCGCCAGAAGCCCATTTAAGTTATTCAGTTGATTGAGCGTGTTCTGTTCCAGCGCAAACAGCTTTTCGATCGCGTCGATATAAACTTCACCGCCCGGCGTCAGTCCGATCGGAGAGGTGCTCCGGTCAAAAATCGGAGTTCCTATCTTTTTCTCCACCTTCTTGATCGCCGTGCTTAACGCCGGCTGCGTAATATACAGTTTCTGCGCCGCCTTCGAAAAACTCTTTTCCTCGTAGACCGCGTATACATACTCTTTTCCGTCGAACATGTTTCCTCCTATGTACCCTGCTTTTTCTCATCGCTGCATCCTGCGGGATATTTCATCCCAAAACTTCCCGCCCGTGAACATTCTCATTCCGTTCCATTCTTTCCCATTTATCTACAGGGTTTCCGGCACTTTTGTCCACTTATGATTCTATAACAAAAAATTTATAATAATTATTTTCTTATTTATATTTGATTATATACGATGAATGATATATAATCAAGTTAAAGATAAGGAACAAGAGAAAATAATTCATCTTCTTATCTTTCTGGCATAGCCAACCACCCCGATTTTCCCCAAAATCGGTTCCCATATATTGATTATTCCTCATGAGCACGCACTGCAGAACCCTCGTTCCCCAACCAACCCGCAGTTGCGTGCTTATTTGTATGTAATTTTTACCCCGTCCAGCTCAGCTTCTATCAGCTCGTCCCCATCATATGACAATTTCAACGAAAAAAACGTATCCCTTTCAATCAGAAGCTTCAAAAAGATCCGATCGCCGTCCCAGAGCCGCAGAGCCGATACATCCTTTTTCGCCATCCAGGCAAGCTCGCCCTCGTCACATTCGCGAAGCGTTCCCTCAAATCCATCCGCCGTGTACAGGCACATATATTCCGTCGGCCAGCCTTTCGCGATAAACGTCACGATTCCGCGGAAGCGCCAGGAAGTCAGAGTCAGCCCTGTCTCCTCCTTCACTTCGCGCAGCAGGCAGTTCTCCGGGCTTTCATTCTCCTCAAAATGTCCACCGACGCCAATCCATTTTCCTTCATTCACATCCTGTTTCTTCTTAATGCGGTGCAGCATCAGATATGAATCGTCTTTTTCAATGTAGCAGAGCGTTGTCAGCGGCGAACGCTGTTTTTTTGTCTCTCCCATGCCTCCTGGTACCTCCATTTTTATTTAATGTACGCTCGGAATCTTCAGATGCCCGTAGTCCTTCGCCTCGTCCTCCAGGATATTCTGCAGAAAATCGCTCAGTTCGCTGACATAGCCGATCTTGTTCCAATCTTTCAGCACCGGATTTTCCTTTGCGGCTTCCTCGATCTGATACATCCGTCCTTCATAATAATTCACGCACAGATCCGCGTAGTACGAAGCCATTTCCCGTTTCTTCTCGTCCGTAAAAAATGCATGGCGATCCTCAATATGGCGATTCAGATCCCGAATTGCATCGCGGATTGCCGCCCGACGCAGGATCGACTCCGAATAAGCCGTAAAATCTGCCAGATCACGGTTATGGTACGAGTGGCGGATCGCCCAGCCGTCCACATCGACTGATTTCGCATCATACTGGTAGGTCCCGTCGTTCCAGATGCGGACAATCCCGTAATGGCACGGAGCCATCACCATGGAACCCGTCACAATCTCATAGATGCCCGTGTCCTCGTCTTCCTTATAATGCTGGATATGCAGATGTCCGCTCAAGTGCAGGCGCACGCCATGATCCGACAGCATCCGCACCAGTTCCTCGTTGTGCTCGATCGTACAGTTGTCATAAAAGGCCCGGCTCACTCCGCTCTCATCCAGCAGGTTATGATGGCTGACGGATATCACGCGGGCGCCTTCCCGCTCCGCCTCTTCCAGAATCGGCTCCATCCACTCATACGTTTCCCGGCGGATCATGCCGCCGACCTCATTTTTCGGTTCATACTGACAGGAATCCAGCATCAGCACCCAGTTTGCACTGTCTATCTTATAAAGATAACTCAGCGATGCCGGATCCCGGCTGTCCGCCGCTACATAGCCAAAATCAGCATAGATATCCCGGAACTCGTCCGCTGTGATGGACTCCACCTTTTCCGTTCCATCCGCCGTATAGCGGCNNNTCCGCCGTATAGCGGCGGGCATCCGGGTTATTGATATCGTGGTTTCCCGGTATAACCGCGACCTCAATTCCCGCCTCGCTGAGTCCTTCCAGAAGTTCTGCCAGTTCCTCATGGCTCGCTTTCTCTCCGTCCAACGTCAGATCTCCGCTCAGAATCAGGAGGTCTGGATCTTCCTCCTTCATATCATCGAGAAAGGCGTCCATGACCTCCCAGCCGTACTCCAGCACGCGCCCGTCTCCGCCCCTCGCCATTCCGACAAAGGAATCACAGCGGTTTCCTGCCAGTTTCTCGGCAAAATAGTGCATATCCGTTGCCACCACGATCTTCTTTTCCACGAAATGGTCCTCGGTTTCCTCTTCCCCGCTTTCTTCGTCTTCGGCAGCCTCATGGCTCTCCTGTGTCTCCTCTGTCTCAGTTGTCTCAGTCTCCGACTCCTGTGTGGCACCCGGACTTTCCGTTTCCGCCTCGCTGGAAACCTCCGTCGCGTCTGCCTCCTTCGATAGAAACGAACAGCCGCCAAGTAGCGCTGCCAGAAGGGCTGTTGCCATCACTATACATCCTTTGTTTCTTCTACTTTTTCTCACTGTACCTATCCGCTCCTGTTTTCTCTCTATCTTTCAATTTCTATTTTCACTGCTGTTTCTTGCCTTTACCGCTATTGTTTGTACCAATTCTTCGTACATAATCTGCCCCGGCGCGATATATCTACGTCTCGTCATCCACCGGAAGCTCCGTCCGTCCCAGCGCTGCCATCGCCTCTTTTTCCTTTTTGGTCAGTTTCTTGATCGCTGCCTCCCGGCGCATCGCCTCGCTGCGCGTCGCATATTCTTCATAGTATGCCAGCACTACCGGACGGCGGGTTTTCGTGTATTTTGCACCTTTCCCAGCATTGTGAGCCGCCACCCGCGCTGCCAGATGGTTCGTCCACCCGCAGTACAAGGTTCCGTCCGCGCAGCGCAAAAGATATGTATAATTCATGTCTCATCCTGCCTTTATGGTTCGCACTCCCGACAAAAATTTCTCAGTACACAGGAAAACGCATCCGGACGCCCTATGTAAACGGCGCCGCGCCTTGCAATGCACGGGCACCGCCCGGTTCGGGAAACTCCTTCCCCGGATCTATCATCAAGCACCGGCCGGATGCGTTTTCCTGGCTTACAAGGCAAAAATCCTTT
>NZ_FR895073.1:8990-11667 GCF_000434655.1 Clostridium sp. CAG:43
TTTTTGCTTGTAACTGTGAAGATATTGAACAGTTATAATAATAGTATATAAAGTTTTCCCCCAAATGCAACCATTCCGGCTGGATTTTTTGTTACTGTACACGCATACGTGTCCAGTAACGGAATTTGCCGTGGCTTCGCATTTAAATACGGCAAATTCCTGCTGCCACCACGTTTCCTTACGGCACTTTCGGTCCCAAAAGTGCCCACCCGTGAACAGAAACGATTTTTTCTCTCTAAAATTCCTACCTATGAACAGTTACCCGCCGTTACCTCTTTGATCAGAAGCAGCCGCGCCCCTGCACCGGCTTCCTCCCCGTCGATTTCATTCATTTCCCGCACCTGATCCACCGTCGTGTGGAATTTTTTTGCAATTTTCCACAGAGAATCCCCCGGCTGCACAATATAACCCACAATCCCTGGCTGCTGCTCCCAGCGCTTTAAATCGAACGGCTGTGTCTGCACGGATGTAACCACCTCTTCCTGCATCGGCTGGAATACAAGCAGTTCCACCGTGAGCTGCGCCTTGACCTCCGCCTCACCGCCGCCCAGCATCACCGCGCCGAGCTGTTCCAGCCCCAGATTCAACTGCCAGACGCAGTCTTCCCGGATCCCCTCCGCCTCGACCGTGCCGGAAAATGGCAGAACCTCAGAAATTGCCCCGACCGGCGCCGCGTCATCATCCGTCAGATACAGGAGACTGACTTCCAGCACTCCCTCGATCGCCAGACCGTTTTCTGACGGGCGGCTCTCATCCAGCCGGACAATCCCACTGCTGTGGCAAATCTGCAGAATTCGCTCCGGTTTCTGAAAAGAAACGCTTCCGCCCACCCGCATTTTGCAGCTGTTGCGCGTCAAAAGCCGGTCAAAGCACACCTCCCCCTGCTCGCTCACGACCTCGCAGCCGGTCGAATAGAGATCGCTTAAAAGTTCCACTGATTCTTCTTTATAAAGGCGGATGTCCAGCTCCAGCACCGCCTCCACTTCCACTTCGCGCATCTCCCCATCGCTGTCCGGCTTTTTGTCCGCCTCTGCATGAAGAATCCGGACCCCGACCGCCGGGATCATCTCCTCCACCGCCTCCGAGAGTTCCACTTCACCGGAAAACGGAATACTCTCCTCCAACCACTGAACCGGCGTATGCTCGCCCTCGCCGCTGTAAATCAGGAACACCGACAATTCACCGTCCAGATGCAGTTTTCCATCCAACGGGCGCACCGAAACATCCCGAAGACGCATCTCCTGCCAGAGAATCGTCTCAATATTCGGCTTATTTGCCGATACGCTTACTTCCTCCCGGACCCGGTAGATATCTTTGCGCCGCACTGCAAGCGTCGCTGCCGGAACGCTTCTCTTCAGGACTTGCAGCCCCGCATCATCCGTCTCGACGTCCGCGGCAGCCTGCGCATCGACGCGGCTTTCCGCCCGCACCGTAAGCGTCAGCACCGCTTTGGCGCTCAGCTTGCGCGAATGAATCATGGTAATATTCAAATCTTCGATATTCCATACGATCTGCGTATAGTCGCGCTCCGAAAGCTCCGGCACATTGACCGTTTCCTCAAATGGGATCTCCCCGCCCATCGCCTGCAGCCCGCCCGACTCCCGGCGGTACAGCACCCGGAACACAAGCTTTCCCCGGATCAGCACCTTTTCTCCCTGAATCCGTGAATTTTCTATCTGAACCTCCCCGTCTGACAGCAGTATCTGCACCGCATCATCCAGCGCATCCGGCACAATAAAATCATCATCCAGCGTCAGCTGAGACACCGCTGTCCCCCTCTGCCGGTTCATATGTATCTCTTTTTTGATCAGCTCTATCATAAAAAACGCCCCTTTCCAAACCGCACGCATTTCTCTCAAAGAAATTTATGCAGCCGAAAGGGGCGTTATGAATAATTTTATGTCAGGCTTTCTCCTGTCCTGCCCGCACTGCCTCCAGTTCCTTCCGCAGGTTTGCCGACTCTTCTCTAAGTTCCTGAAGCTCTTTCCGGAGCGCGTCGATCTGCTCTAAAATACGCTGATCGTCCTCGCCGATGATCATCTTCTGCTTCTTCGGCAGCGCCACGCCGTCCTTCTTGACCGGACGCGCCGGAATGCCGACAGCCGTGGTATTTTCCTCGAGCGGGCGGAGCAGAACCGCATTTGCCGCTACGGAACAGTTATCACCGACCTCGAAAGAACCGAGAATCTTTGCGCCGGAACCGACCGTCACATTATTTCCCAGCGTCGGATGACGTTTACCCTTCTGTGTTCCGACACCGCCCAGCGTCACACCCTGGTAAATCGTACAGTTGTCGCCGACCACCGCCGTCTCGCCGATGACAACGCCGCAGCCGTGATCAATCAGAATACCGTGTCCGAGCTGTGCACCCGGATGAATCTCAATCAATGTAAAGAAACGTGCCACCTGTGAAATCAGGCGCGCAATGAAAAACATATGGTGCTCATAAAACCAGTGCGCCACCCGGTGCCAGATCAGGGCATGTACGCCCTGATATAAAAGTAGTACCTCCAATGCATTTCTCGCAGCCGGATCTCGCTCCTGAACCGCTTTTACATCCATCCAAATATCTTTTAAAATCATGTCTCTTCCCCTTTTACTGAACTGAATGACCTTTCCGTTTCCGCAAAATCTCAGAATTTATCGTCCTTCTCTTCTCCGACAGCCATTCTTTCTG
>NZ_FR895073.1:11672-18886 GCF_000434655.1 Clostridium sp. CAG:43
CTCTTCCCCGCCAGCCATTCTTTCTGACTGGCTGCTGCAGTTTCTCATTGTCATCCTATGTTGTTTTTATGCTGCCGTTCATATATTTTGTAAACTACAACACCCTGAGATCCCGCCAAATACCTTGCCGCAGAGACGCACATATTCCTGATATTCCGGCGTCTCATTCAAATCCTTCAAAAGGTCTATCATCGATGTGTAATACCACGCCTGTTTCTCTTTGTCCTTCATATTAAACCGCTGCCAGAGCTCCTCCCCGACCAACAGATAGTCACGCGCCATGCTGCGGATATTGCTCAGCTTGTCCGCCATCGTCAGGATCTTCTCCGCCTGGCTCGCTGTTTTCAGATGTTCCAGCGTGTGCCCCTTGCGCTCAATCCATGTTTTGGACTTATCCTCGCTCTCCGCCGCGACCAGATCCGCAACCCGGGTGCCAAACTCCTGTTTCAAATCCTCATAGGTCACATCCGTGTCCTCGATCGTATCATGCAGAAGTGCCGCCGCCAGTATCTCCTCATCGTTCGTCAGCATCGACGCAATCAGCGCCGTCTCCAGCGGATGAACGATATACGGAATTCTGGTTCCCTTCCGGTGTGCGCCCCTATGCGCCTGTTCTGCGAATTTTGCCGCTCTGTCAATCATGGTTGTTCCTCTGTCTATATTGCTTATACTGTTTAAACGATTGCTACTGTTTCAAATGTACATCCATCTTGTTGTATGGAATTTCGATGCCCGCCTCGTCAAATGACAGCTTGATCCGTTCCAGAAGGTCCCATCTCGTCTGCCAGTAATCGGACGTCTCTACCCAGCCCCGGATGCCAAGCACCACGCTGCTGTCGCCCAGGCTGTCCACAAATACCTTGATGTCCTCGTCCTTCTTCACCATCGGATGTTCCCGATAAACGCGCTCTAACACCGCCTTTGCCGTCCGGATATCCGCCTCATAGGCAATACCGACCTTGAGCTCCAGCATCCGCTTGTCCATCGCCGTTACATTGGTCACGGTTGAATTTGAAAGGGTGCCATTCGGGATGGTAATTGCTTTATTATCGGTTGTCAGGATAGTCGTGTAAACCAGCCCGACCATCGAAACCTTTCCTTCCCCGGACGGGGAAATGATATAATCACCCACCCGGAACGGTTTCATAATTAAAATCAAGAGTCCGCCCGCAAAGTTTCCAAGACTCTGCTGGAGCGCCAAACTCAGCGCAAGACCTGCCGCGCCAAGAACCGCCACAATCGAGGCGCTGTCCATGCCAAGCTGCCCTGCAATCATAAAAAGCAGGAATACATTCATCACAAACTGGGTCAGCGCCCGCAGGAAACGGGTCACGCCCACATCCATACCGGCATGCTCCATCGAGCGGGACAGCATCTTCTCGATCATCGAGATGATCTTGCGTCCAATCAGAAAAATGATGAGCGCCACCAATACCTTCTGTCCCAATGCCATAAGCCCCGGACCAATCCGGTGCATGATCGCGGTCATCGTATCCACGTTCAAATTTGCCGGATCCGATAGCGACTCTGCTACCGCCGCGATCTCCTCGCCTGTCAGCTCTGCCGCTGTTGCCATCTATTTCATTCCTTCCTGTACTTACTCTTTTCCCACCTTTTTATCCAGACCTTCTTCCAATCCCGTCTGTCGTCTCGCAATCGAGGACAGACTGATAATCTTGGAGGAAAGCCCCGCCTTCGCCTCTGCCAGCTTATCTGAAATACCCGCCAAGCGTTCCGCTGCCGCCGCAGCTGTCTCCCCGGCTTTTCCATTAAATACCGCCGCTGCCTCCGCCATCATGCTCTGGAGATCGGCTTCTGCCTTTTTTACCGGTGCATTCCGTTTCGCCGGCTTCTCTGCAGGTTTTTCCGCCTTTTCTTTTACATTCTTAGTGCTGTGGGTCGTCTTTTTCGTCTTCGCCGGTTTTTCTTTCTTCTCCGGCTCCGTCGGCGTGCAGCTGAATACGCTGATGCCAAGCGGCGCCAGCTGAATCGTGATGGAATTTTCCTTTCCATCACATTCCTCTGCCTTCGAGGACTTCATACGCGGATTGACCTTTCCGCTTCCGCCGAACTTCTCCGCATCGCTGTTGAAAATCTCTTTGTATTTTCCCTTAAACGGTACGCCGACCATCAGCTTCTCATGCAGCTGCGGGGCAAAGTTGCAGACAAAGAGCAGTGTCTCATCCGCGCCGCGCCGGAGAAATGCAATGATATTGTCCGCTGCATCCATGCAGTTGATCCACTCGAAGCCTTCCGTCTGATAATCTTTCTGATAGAGTGCCGGATGGCTGGTATAAAGGTGATTTAACTCCTTCACATACTCCTTCATCTGGCTGTGGATCGGATACTGCAGCAGCTCCCACTCGATCGATGCATTCTCATTCCACTCATCCATCTGGGCGAAATCCTGTCCCATGAAAAGGAGTTTCTTGCCCGGATGTCCCATCATAAAACCGTATGCCGCCCGCAGGTTCGCAAACTTGTCCTCAAACGTCTGTCCCGGCATCTTATTGACCAGGGAACCTTTTCCGTGAACCACCTCGTCGTGTGAGAAGACGAGGACGAAATTTTCACTGTAGGCGTAAATCATGCTGAAGGTCAGCTCATTGTAGTGGTGGCACCGGAAATATGGATCCTGCTCCATATAGCCCAGAAAATCGTTCATCCAGCCCATGTTCCATTTATAATCAAAGCCAAGACCGCCGTTCTTCACGTCACCGGTAACCTTCGGCCATGCCGTCGATTCCTCGGCAATCAGAATCGCGCCGTCCTTGCGCCCCCTGAAGACAGAGTTCAGATGCTTTAAGAACTCGACCGCCTCCAGATTCTCATGACCGCCGTACATATTGGCAATCCATTCACCCGGATTCTTACCATAATCCAGATACAGCATCGACGCCACCGCATCAAACCGGATGCCGTCCGCGTGATAGCGGTCCGCCCAGAACATCGCATTCGCAATCAGGAAGTTTGAAACCCCCGGTCTGCCATAGTTGTAGATCAGCGTACCCCAGTGCGGATGCGCCCCCTGTCTCGGATCCTTGTGCTCATAGAGGCAGCTTCCGTCAAACTGCGCCATGCCCCATGCATCACGCGGGAAATGTGCCGGAACCCAGTCAAGGATAACGCCAATCCCCTGTCCGTGCAGGTAATCCATAAAATACATGAAATCATCCGGTGTGCCGAAGCGGCTGGTCGGTGCGTAATATCCCGTCACCTGATAGCCCCACGAAGCATCCAGCGGATGTTCCATGACCGGCAGAAGTTCCACATGGGTATACCCCATTTCCTTCACATATTCCGCCAGCTTGACCGCGATCTCACGGTAATTGTAAAACTCCGATCCGACAATCTCGCGTCCTCTCTTATCCACCTCGGTCGGTTTTCGCATCCAGGAACCGAGATGTACCTCATAGATCGACATCGGCGCCGTCTTCGTGTCGAGCGCCGCCCGTTTCTTCATCCAGTCCTGATCGTTCCATTTATATTCGTCCAGATCCCAGACGATGGATGCCGTGTTCGGTCTAAGTTCCGCATAGTTCGCATACGGATCCGCCTTCAGCGCCGGGTCGCCGTTCTTGAACTTAATTTCATATTTATAAACAGCTCCCTTTTTTAGCTCCGGGATAAAAATCTCAAACACGCCCGAATCTCCCAACCGCCGCATCTGGCTGCGTCTGCCATCCCACAGGTTGAAATCACCGACAACACTCACGCGCATCGCTTCCGGCGCCCAGACTGCAAAATAGACGCCACTCACACCTTTGACCGTCATCGGATGCGCGCCCATCTTATTATAAATGCTGTAGTGGACGCCCGCCTCGAATTTCTTCAAATCCGATTCCGTAAACTGCGGTGCAAAGGAATACGGATCGTGTATCTCGCTTAACGTACCATTATCATAAAACACAAGGAGGGTATAATCCGCCAGAGTCTTGCGCGGAATCAGCGCTGCAAAAAAGCCAGTCTCGTCCGCCATCTCCATCTGGTACTGCTTGCCGGTTTCCGAAAGTTTGACCGTAATATCGCGCGCCGTCGGAATAAACGCCTGTACCAGCATTCCCTCCGGCGTCATATGGGCTCCCAGCATCCGGTGCGGGTTTGCCGCTTCCGAATAGACAATTTCTTCAATTCCAGCCCAGTCCATCAGATCGTATAATGTTTTATCCATACATACGCCCCCTTGCGTTCCTTTGTGGTTTTTGGTTTTAGCTTCATTTTAGCATCCCGCGCCCAATAATACAATCATACACTTCAAAACATTTATGAATTTTCCCGAAATTTCGTGAAAAAACTTGATAAATCAAGGCATCTCATATACACTATTATGGCAGAAGGTTACCATTTACAGTAGCCTATTACTGCTCATGCGTTGCACAAACGTTACTGCCGTAGCCAGACACCTTTGGAACTGAAAGTGCTATAAGATAACGTCACACAGACAGCAACAGCAGAGAGAGGAGATATATATGGAAGATCAAGATAGAGACCATATTTCGTCCCGAAGCCATTTCTCCGGGCGTTCCGAGCAGGAACTGGATGAGATGCTCGATGAACTCCGCGCCGGAAAAATCGGCATCAACCAGCCGGGCCAGAACTCTTCGGAACACGATTCGGAAGATACGCCCGAAGAGAACGACAACGCTTCAGGTACCGGAAATGCCGCAAAATCCAAGAAGGGCAAGAGCCGCAAAGAAGGCTTCAATCTCAAGGACGAGGTCATAAGCTGGATTCAGGTCCTGGTTGCCGCCGCTATTATCGCATTCTGCGTCAACCATTTCATCATCGCCAACAGCGAAGTCCCGACCAGCTCGATGGAAACGACCATCATGGCTGGCGACCGCGTCATCGGCTCACGGTTAAGCTACAAATTCGGAGATCCGCAGCGGGGTGACATCGCCATTTTCATTTATCCGGATGATGAAGCGAAAGGCATCAAAACGTACTATGTCAAACGTATCATCGGTATGCCGGGCGACACGATCGACATCGTGGACGGCAAGGTATACTTAAATGGTTCCGATACACCGCTCGACGAGCCGTATCTGCATGAACCGATGGAACCGGAGGAACCGCAGCACTACGAAGTGCCGGATGGCTGCTATTTCATGCTGGGCGACAACCGGAACTATTCCAACGACGCCCGCCGCTGGACGCACAAATACGTCAAGCGCGACAAACTGGTTGCCAAGGTACTGTTCCAGTATTTTCCGAAGATCCAGAAACTGAATTAACCCAATATTTACTTTAGGAAGGAACAAAGAACATCATGAAGAAAGTAGTAAAGTTTGGCGGAAGTTCCCTCGCCAGCGCAAAACAGTTCAAAAAAGTCGGAGATATTATCCGTGCTGATAAATCCAGACGCTACGTTGTACCGTCTGCTCCGGGCAAACGCAACAAAAATGACACCAAAGTAACCGATATGCTCTATGCCTGCTACGAGGCAGCTTCCACCGGCGCAAGCTACGGCAAGCTTCTCTCCGCCATCAAAGAGCGCTATGAGCAGATCATCGACGGTCTGGAGTTGAATTTAAACCTCGATTATGAGTTCAAGACCATCGAGGAAAACTTTATCGCAAAAAAAGGCAGCGATTACGCAGCTTCCCGCGGTGAGTATTTAAACGGTATCATCATGTCCCATTACCTGGGCTATGAGTTCATCGATGCAGCCGAGGTAATCTTCTTTGACGAGAATGGTACATTCCTGTCCGAGAAAACCAATGAAGAGCTGTCCGAACGCCTCGCGCACACTGAGCGCGCCGTTATCCCAGGCTTCTACGGGTCCAATCCGGACGGCACGATCCACACCTTCTCCCGCGGTGGTTCGGATATCACTGGCTCCATCGTAGCCCGCGCGATTCACGCAGACCTCTACGAGAACTGGACCGATGTATCCGGTTTCCTGGTAACCGACCCGCGCATCGTGGAAAATCCGGTTCCGATCGAGACCATCACCTACAAAGAACTGCGTGAACTGGCTTACATGGGTGCCAGCGTCCTTCATGAGGATGCCATCTTCCCGGTACGCCGCGAGGGCATCCCGATCAACATCCGCAACACCAACAAGCCGGAGGATCCGGGTACACTCATCGTCGAGAATACCTGCCGGAAGCCGAAATACACCATCACCGGTATCGCCGGAAAGACTGGTTTCTGCTCTGTTACCATCGAGAAAGCGATGATGAACTCCGAAATTGGGTTTGGGAGAAAAGTTCTGGGTGTCTTCGAGGACTGCGGTATTTCCTTCGAGCATATGCCGTCCGGAATCGATACGATGACCATCTTCGTACACCAGTCCGAATTCGAACAGCATGAGCAGTTCGTTATCTCCAACATCCACCGCGCGGTACAGCCGGATTCCATCGAGCTTGAGTCCGATTTAGCACTCATCGCCGTCGTAGGACGCGGCATGAAGTCCACCCGCGGCACTGCCGGACGCATCTTCTCCGCCCTGGCACACTCCCGCATCAACGTCAAGATGATCGACCAGGGTTCCAGTGAACTCAACATCATCATCGGCGTGAAGAACGCAGATTTCGAGGCGGCTGTAAAAGCGATTTATGATATTTTTATTACAGCGGAGCTGTAAGAGTGCGCTGTAAATAACAGAAACTGCGCCAATTCATTTTAATTATGATTTCGTTAGGAATCTAAATTAAAATGAATTGGCGCAGTTTTAATTTACACCTTTTTGTCAAGAACAAACAAAAAAACCAGGCATATCTAAGGCAGCCTCCCAAAATTAGACTTTTGGGAGGCGCCTCATGTCCATACCTGAGGGTTCTATTATAAATGATTATTTGAATCCGTTTCCCCTACTTCCGGTTCGCCTTCTCCATATGCACGTTCTTGCCCTTGATCTTCGCACCGCGCATCGCCTGCAGTACAACGTCCGCATGCTCTCTCGGCACCTCGACGAATGTGTAATTATCGAACATATCGATACTTCCGACCATACGTCCCGGCATGCCGGATTCTCCGGCGATCGCACCGAGGATATCGCCCGGACGGATGCCCTGGTTCTTTCCGATGTTGATGAAGAGACGCGCTACGTCCTCATTTCTGCCACGGCTTCCTCTGCCGTTTCTTCCACCACGGCTGCGGCGGCTCTCATCCTCGAGATCCTCCAGCTCACGCAGCGGGCGGTTCTCCTCTAAGAGCTCCTCGCCCTCTTCGCCCATCATCATTTTGAGCAGCGCTGCTGCCAGATCGAG
>NZ_FR895073.1:18900-21499 GCF_000434655.1 Clostridium sp. CAG:43
GAGCGTCGTGTAGTCCTCTTCCAGCACACGTTTTTCTACAATATCGATCACCTTGCTCAGATCGCTGTCCTGCAGCACCTCGCCCACCTGGTCGAGAATCTTATCTGCCTTGATGGAGGTCACATCGTCCAGAGACGGAATCGCCTGCGGAATGATGCGGGTCTTGCAGTAGCGCTGGATCTCGCGCAGCTTGTAAACCTCTTTGCCAACTACGAGGTTAAACGCCTTGCCCTCGCGTCCGGCACGGCCGGTACGTCCGATGCGATGTACATAATACTCGTCATCCTGCGGTACATCATAGTTGAATACCGCCTCGACATCATCGACGTCGATACCGCGGGCTGCCACATCCGTTGCCACCAGAATGTCCGTCCGTCCGGTACGGAATGCACGCATGACACGGTCACGCTGCTCCTGTTTCAAATCGCCGTGAAGCCCTTCTGCAAAATAGCCGCGTCCCTGTAAGCCCTGTACCAGCTCATCGACCTGCTTTTTCGTGTTGCAAAATACCACTGAGAGCTTCGGATCATAGAGATCCAGCAGACGGCACATAACCTCCAGCTTGTTCTTCGGTTTTACTTCATAATAATACTGGGTTACCTTCGGAACGGTCAGCTCTTTCTTGACCACGCGCACAATCTGCGGATCTTTCTGGAAGTTCGCCGCGATCCGCTGAATCGCCTGCGGCATCGTCGCTGAGAACATCAGCGTCTGTCTCTCCTCCGGCAGTGCGCTTAAGATGGTTTCCATATCCTCTAAAAAGCCCATGTTCAGCATCTCGTCCGCCTCGTCGAGGACAACCGTGTGGATCTGATCCATCTTGACGGTTTTGCGGCGCATGTGATCCATCACACGCCCCGGCGTACCGATGATAACCTGCACACCATCCTTGAGGGAACGGATCTGACGTCCGATCTCCTGTCCGCCGTAGATCGGCAGAACCTTGACACCGTGCATGTATTTTGCCAGGCGGCGGATCTCCTCAGATACCTGGATGGCAAGTTCACGGGTCGGGCAGAGAATGATCGCCTGCGGCTTCTTATTCTTCGGATCGATCTTCTGTAACAGCGGAATACCAAACGCAGCCGTCTTACCGGTACCGGTCTGTGCCTGTCCGATGATATCCAGTCCCTGCAGTTCCAGCGGAATCGCCTGTCCCTGAATCGGAGAAGCCGCCTCGAACCCCATATCGGTGATCGCGCGCATGATCTTTGCATCTAACTCTAAATCTTCAAATCTGATTGTTTCCATTCTATTCCTTTCATTGTCTGATTAACGGTCTGCACATTCCGGAGATACATTTCATATATCATATTAGTTATCTTTTTTTTGCATTCTTCCGGAATATTTACAAAAAAAGAAAGAGGCAGTTTGCCCCTTTGCAATACGCATAGCTATCACTATACCAGATCATAGTGTGGATGTCAAACAGATGGAGAAAAATTTGACATCCACCCCATTTGGGACTACACTAACAGTTGATTTCATACAGTTGCTGCATGCTCTATGAACCTGCCGGACTGTCACTGCATTTCTTATTTATATACACCCGAAGTTTTGTTGCACCGGATTTTCTCAAAACTTCCAGACATACATCACAGCAGAAAGGAGGACAGCGCCGTTCTTTTTCCAAAAGGTTTTTGATACAGGCGCCTGTTATCATTATGAAAATCATTGATTCACATTTGCACTTTTGTCCCGGTTACCCGCATTTCGATGAGATTGCCATCGAAGCCGGTCATATCAATAATGAAGAGCATCTGCGGGAATGCTTTCAGAAATATAATATCGTCGGCGGCATCGTCATGGGAAACCGCGGCGTTCACCCGGATAATCACACATACCCGGATTTTCTGCGCTATTGCGTCGGCGTCGAAGCACGAAAACTGACGCCGGAAAAGATTCAGAAGACATGCGATCTTGTCGAAGAAAACTTAAAACGGAATACCTGCGTCGGCATCAAACTCTATCCGGGATATGATTCCATCTACGTTACCGACGAGCGCTTCGAACCGATCTACGACCTCGCCAAGGCGTATAAAAAGCCGGTTGCCATCCACACCGGACAGACCGCCGGTTCCAAAGCATTCATCAAATACAGCCATCCGCTGACCCTCGATGAAGCCGCCGTCCGCCATCCGGATGTCCAGTTCGTCATGTGCCACTTCGGCAACCCGTGGCTGATGGATGCCGCCGCCGTTGTCGAGAAAAATGAAAATGTCGCCGCCGACCTCTCTGGGCTTTTAGAGGGCAAATTTGACATTCCGGAGTTTCTGGAAGAGCAGAGCGGGTATATCAGCACCCTGAAAACCTGGCTTGCCTACATCCGCGACTATGATAAGCTCATGTTCGGCACCGACTGGCCGCTCGCCAACTATGAAGATTACATTGAAATTACGAAACGGCTGATTCCGGAAAAATACTGGGAAACTGTGTTCTATCAGGCGGCGGAGCGGATTTATCATTGCAATTTTTAATGGATTTTTAGAAATCCTAACTCTTTTAAACCATAAAAAAGATACTGAAAACGGCTTATTTCAGGCTGTTCCCAGTATCTTTTTTATCTCAAACCATCATTCTTTCCCGGCACCTGTCACGT
>NZ_FR895073.1:21572-26738 GCF_000434655.1 Clostridium sp. CAG:43
GGCAACAGCAGCATAAAATACACCACCGAATACTGCCCCTTCGCCTCCCAGAGCAGATGGAACAGGAATCCCCCAATAAACACGATTCCCGGAAGCAGCATCCCCCATCTGTCCGGTTTTCCACGTTCCTGCCTCTCCCAGACCGTTTCCATTCCCTGTTTTTTCACAGCTTTCACAGTTTTTTCTGCCTTTTCTGCTTCTATCCTCTTTTCCCATGTTCGTTTCATCAGAACATGCTTACTTCGGCTTCCTTTGGCACTCATCCCGGCAATCACCCATACACATGCCATCGCATACACAAACGTCTGCAACAGATTCGCCGCAAAAACATAGAGCCGGTTCAGACCCCCTTCTTCCTTGAAAAGCTCCCATGGCGGGCTTCCCTCCGCCCAGGAGGTATTTCCCACCTCCTGGATCCAGAGACTCTGAAAGGTCGGTTCCGCCCAGATTGACTCGATCTTCCGAACAAAGAAATCAGCGGCTTTCGCCGGTTCCCCTGCCATATCTGAAATCGTTCTCCGCAAATCTGCCTGCGCCCATGCGGCCGCCAGATCCGCATCCCCATCTGCTTTCTGAAAGAGTTTTACCTGATAGCCATTGTACCAGCCCGGTCCACGTTTGCTCTCCTCCAGTCCCATCTGCACCCAGGCAATCATCGCCGCACCGTCCGATACCGTGCGTCCGGTCACGGAAGAAATTCCTGTCTGAATCCCCCGGTTTCCAATCACATACGCTGTAATCAGAAGCACCGCTGCCACCAGCAGGCGTGCTTTCCTTCGAAAGACTCCCGAGGATGCCAGATACAAAAACAGCGCCACCAGCACAATCTCATAATTCGACTTGAGGATCACCGCCGCCGCTACTGCTGCCGCGCCAATCCAGAAGTCTCTTCCCCGCCCCTCTTCCACATACCGCACCAGACGTTCCATCGCCAGACACGAAAGTCCAAATCCTGGCATCGTGCCGTACACGAAGAGGATATAGAAAGAAAATGGCAGACAGCACGCCATCCACAAAAGCANNNNGCCATCCACAAAAGCAAGCTGCATCTTTCGTTTCCCCGGACCGTCATCCGCTGCAGGCTCACGATTCCCAGAATAAAAAATCCGATATTTAAAATCTGGAAAACTACATACGCCGCATCTCCAAAGAAAAATGCCAGCACTGCCATATAGAGAATCAGCCCGTTCTGAGACGGATAAGTGTACGCATACCCAAGCGGTCCTTCCGCTGTCCCATATGAATACGCCACCGGCTCCCAGGCGCTGAAATCGCCCTGCAGAAGTCCCTGCGCAGACGCCATACACTGATGGGAGTCAGAACCGCCCCAGGACGGGACAAGGAGAATCCAAAAAAGATAGGCAGCAGCCGCTAAAAGAAGCCACTGGTTCTTCCGGCACTTTCGTTCCTTTCTCCGCCTGTAAAACACCGTCAGTCCAATCACACCCGCACCAAAAAACAGGTGCAGAAACAGACTGTCCCTTCCATACTGTACAATCTCAGAACCTCCATAGACCCGGCAGGTCACAACCGCGCTGAGCAGTGTCAGGAAAAAAAGAATTCCTCCCAACAAAATCCGCACCAGCCCGATACAAAATTTTTCCAGCATTTTCTTCCTCTCTTCTGTCATTTCTGTCAAATTCAGGTTTCATCATTACTGTTCAAGCATCGTGCCCAGCAACTTTTTATCCCTTTTTCATTCCCATCTGCCTTAAAACTTCACTCATTTTATCAAGTCATTTGCCAAATGTCCACTCTTTCCGGCACTCTTTTTGTTACTATGAACAGCTACGGATTTGAACCGTTACCTCTTCCCCAAAATATAGCTTGACATTCCTCTTCGGTTCTGATATATCTTAAACATAGCAGTCATACAACTGACGGATAAGTGGATCAACCACATGAAGTATGACTGGAAATTGCCGACCGTCTGGGCGTCACAGCACAGACCGTGGGTATTTTTTTTACTTTTTTTCACTCTCACCGTCTCTGCTGGGATCGAAATTTTTCAACCAGGAGGGAAACACATGTCTGCTATGTATCAAACATTCCAAAACACACCTATCTTTCAAACGGCCTGGAGAGGTTTTCTGGGCTCCAAATGGACCGGCGAAGTGAACGTCCGCGATTTCATCCAGAACAACTATACGCAATATGATGGCGATGAAAGCTTTCTCGCTGCCCCGACCAATGCCACTCATCTGCTCTGGGAACGCCTTCAAAAGCTTCAGAAGGAAGAGCACGAAAAGGGCGGTGTGCTCGAATGCGAAACTGAAATCGTATCCAGCCTGACCGCCTATGGTCCGGGATATATCGATCCGGAGCTTAAAGATCTGGAACGCATCGTCGGACTTCAGACCGACAAACCACTCAAGCGGGCTTTTATGCCGTTCGGCGGAATCAAGATGGCGGAGGAAGCCGCCGAAACCTACGGCTACCATGTCAATCCAAAATTTCATAAAATCTTTACCGAATACCATAAAACCCACAACCAGGCCGTCTTCGATGCATATACCCCGGAAATGAAAACCGCCCGCCACTGCCATATCGTCACCGGACTTCCGGATACCTATGGACGCGGCCGGATCGTAGGCGACTACCGCCGGATCGCCCTGTATGGAATCGATTTTCTAATTCAGGAAAAGAAAAAGGATCTGGAACACTGTGGAAATGGCGCCATGTTTGATGACATCATCCGCCAGCGGGAAGAGATCGCCGAGCAGATCCGCGCTCTAAAGGGCATTCAGGAGATGGCTGCCATCTATGGTTTTGATATCTCCCGTCCGGCTTCCAATGCCAAAGAAGCCGTCCAGTGGCTCTACTTCGGTTACCTCGCTGCCGTTAAGACCCAGAACGGTGCCGCCATGAGTGTCGGACGCGTTTCCACCTTCCTTGATATCTACATCAACCGGGATTTAACCGAACAAACACTGACCGAAGCCGAGGCGCAGGAATTAATCGACCATATGACAATGAAATTCCGCATGGTAAAATTTGCCCGGATCCCATCCTACAACCAACTTTTCTCCGGCGATCCGGTCTGGGCGACGCTGGAGGTTGCCGGTCTGGGACAAGACGGGCGTCCGATGGTAACGAAAAACGATTTCCGCTTTTTACATACGCTGGAAAATATGGGACCGTCCCCGGAACCAAACCTGACCGTTCTTTACTCTTCCCGCCTGCCAGAGGCATTTAAGAAATATGCTGCCAAAATCTCCATCAACACATCCTCGATCCAGTATGAAAACGACGATGTCATGCGTCCGATCTGGGGGGACGACTACAGCATCTGCTGCTGCGTCTCCGCCACCCAGACAGGCAAGGAAATGCAGCTGTTCGGCGCCCGTGCCAATCTTGCCAAATGCCTTCTCTATGCCATCAACGGAGGCAGAGACGAGAAATACACTACCAAAGACGGACGTCCGATGCAGGTTGGTCCGGCGTATGCGCCGATCACATCCGAATACCTCGATTATCAGGAAGTCATGCATAAATACGATCAGATGCTGGACTGGCTGGCGGGCATTTATGTGAATATCCTCAATTTGATTCACTATATGCACGATAAATATTACTATGAATCCGCTGAGATGGCGTTGATCGACACGGATGTCCGGCGTACCTTTGCCACCGGAATCGCCGGTTTCTCCCACGTGGTCGATTCTCTCTCCGCGATCCGATATGCAAAAGTGAAGGTCATCCGTGATGAATACGGCATCGCCCGCAAGTTTGAGACAGAGGGCGATTTCCCACGCTACGGAAACGATGACGACCGCGCCGACGAGATTGCCGTATGGCTGTTAAAAACCTTTTTACATAAAGTAAAAAAATACCACACCTACCGGAATTCCGAGGCAACCACCTCGATCCTCACGATCACCTCCAATGTTGTATATGGCAAGGCAACCGGCGCACTTCCGGACGGACGGCCGGCATTCACCCCGTTTGCCCCGGGCGCAACTCCTTCCTACGGCGCAGAGCAGAACGGTCTGCTCGCTTCTTTAAACTCGGTCGCAAAGCTTCCATATGAATATGCGCTTGACGGCATCTCCAACACAGAAACGATTGCACCGGGGGCGCTCGGTCACTCCGAGACAGAACGGAAAAACAACCTGGTTCACGTCCTGGACGGATATTTTGATCAGGGCGCGCATCATTTAAATGTAAATGTCTTTGGAATCGAAAAACTGAAAGACGCGATGGAACACCCGGAGAAACCGGAATATGCCAACTTCACCATCCGTGTTTCCGGATATGCCGTTAAATTTATCAATCTGACCAGAGAACAGCAGCTCGACGTGATCGCCCGTACCTGCCACGAGGTGCTGTAACGATGCATACCGGTTATATTCATTCCATCGATACCTTCGGCTCCGTAGACGGTCCCGGTGTCCGCTTCGTGGTATTCATGCAGGGCTGTCTCATGCGCTGCCGCTACTGCCACAATCCGGATACATGGGTACTGCCAAAGGAACTTCCCCTTCCGGACGCCTCCACCCGCACTTCCGGCGCATCCGCTCTTTCCGAAGGTGTTTCTTGCCCATCTAAACACACCGGTTCGCAGGAAATCACCCCGGAAGCACTTCTTCGCCAGGCACTCCGCTACCGGAGTTACTGGCGCGGGGGCGGCGGCATCACCGTCAGCGGCGGAGAACCGCTCCTTCAAGCTGACTTTTTATGTGAATTTTTCCAGCTTGCCAAAGAACAGCACATTCACACCACACTGGACACCGCGGGACAGCCATTTACCACCGCCGAACCTTTCTTTTCCCGCCTGACCACGCTTTTAGAGCACACCGATCTTGTTATTCTGGATCTGAAACACATCGATCCGGAAAAACATCGTCTTCTGACTGGGCACTCCAACGAATCCATTCTTTCCTTTGCCCGGTTTTTAGACCAGATTCATAAGCCCATGTGGGTCCGGCATGTTTTAGTCCCCGGCATTACCGATGCTCCGGCCAACCTGCATGGAATCCGTGCATTTCTGGACACACTTTCAAATGTGGAAAAGGTAGAAATTCTCCCCTACCATACACTCGGCATCTATAAATGGGAAACGCTTGGCATTCCCTATTCCCTGTCCGGCATCCGTATCCCGGACGAGAACAATCTGAAGCGGGCAAACCAAATCCTGTTGGGATGAAAAAGAATGTGCCTTGGCAC
>NZ_FR895074.1:0-2286 GCF_000434655.1 Clostridium sp. CAG:43
TAGGACGCAATTTCCTATGAAATATAAAACGGCCCTTGGAAAGCGCTCCTGTTTGCGTTTCCCAAGGGTCGTTTTTATGTGGCTTACCCCGTCATCAGACTTTAAACCGGTATCCAACGCCCCATATCGTCTCAATATACTGCGGTTTCGCCGTGTTGAACTCGATCTTCTCACGGATCTTCTTAATATGCACGGTAACCGTCGCGATATCTCCCAACGACTCCATATCCCAGATCTCGCGGAAGAGTTCTTCCTTGGTAAATACATGGTTCGGGTTCTGTGCTAAAAAGGTCAGCAGGTCAAATTCCTTCGTCGTGAAGTTCTTCTCCTCGCCGTTGATGTAAACGCGGCGGGCAGTCTTATCAATCTTGAGTCCCCGGATCTCGATGATCTCGTTTTCCGGCATACCGCTGCCGATCAGGCGCTCATAACGCGCCAGATGCGCCTTGACACGCGCCACCATCTCACTCGGACTGAATGGTTTCGTGATATAATCGTCCGCGCCCAGTCCCAGACCGCGAATCTTGTCAATATCGTCCTTTTTCGCAGATACCATGATGATCGGTGTGTTTTTTACTTCCCGGATCTTCTTGCAGATCTCGAAGCCATCGACCCCTGGCAGCATCAGATCAAGAATCAGAAGGTCAAAATCTTCCTCCATGCCGCGTTTCAGTCCCGTTTCTCCATTATTTTCTATCTCAACCTCAAAACCAGAAAGCTCCAGATAGTCTTTTTCCAGCTCTGCAATACTCTCCTCGTCTTCTACGATTAATATTCTGCTCATCTGTGAATTCCTCCTGCTGTTTTTATTTAAACGACCAAACTTCAAATCACTATGCCCCGACATACTTGCGCAAAACGAAATGGATCTCCGTTCCGATGCCTTCCTTGCTGGTCGCCCAGATGCGTCCGCCGTGATCTTCGATAATCTTCTTTACGATCGAAAGCCCGATGCCGCTGCCGCCCTTGGACGAATTTCTCGACGAGTCCGTCCGGTAGAAACGGTCGAAAATATACGGCAGATCTTTCGCCGCGATTCCCTTTCCGTTGTCCTCGATGATGACCTGGATAAAATCGCCGTCATCCTTGATGCGGATATTTAAAATACCCTTTTTCTTGTCCAGATATTTGAGCGAATTTCCGATAATGTTGTTGATCACTCGCTTCATCTGCTCCGCGTCCGCGATCACGACCACATCCTCGTCCACATAGTTGAAATATCCCAGCTCGATGCCGCGCGTCTCCATATCCAGACCAACTTCCTCAACACAATCACCAAAATATTCCGCCACATTGATCTTTGAAAAGTTGTACGGAATCTTGTTCGTATCAATCTTCGAATAGAACGTCAGCTCGTCAATCAGTCGATCCATATCGTTTGCTTTATTATAAATCGTCCGAATATATTTATTCAGTTTCTCAGGTGAAGAAGCCACGCCATCCTGAATGCCTTCCACATACCCCTTGATCGCCGTGATCGGAGTCTTCAGATCATGGGAAATATTGCTGATCAGCTCTTTGCTCTCCTTGTCGTACTGGAGTTTTTCTTCCTGCGATTCCTTGAGACGCAGACGCATCTCCTCGAAATCCTGGCAGAGCATTCCGATCTCATCTTCATCATCCACATCGAGCGTAAAGTCCAGATTTCCATCCCGGATCTGCTTGGTCGCCTCCTGCAGCTTGTGCAGCGGACGCAGCAGAGAACGGTAGATCCACATGATCAGCAGACCGCCCATAAAACTGATGATCAGCACGCCGAGAAGCAGCATCTCTCCGAGCAGCGCTTTGATCTCCGGCACATAATTCCCGACGTTCGTCACGATGAACACACTGCCCTGTGAATCATCTGAAAACCGGAAATCGATCTGTTTGACCAGATGCTGTTCCTCGCCATCCATGTAAATACTGCCTGCCATACTTCCCTGATCACCGTACGGCGCCAGCCGTTCGCAGAGCTCGCGTCCATCCTCGCTTCCGCAGAATGTGATGTCCTTGCCCTTGCGGATGACCAGATACGAATATTTATCGCGCAGTTCTTCATTGACCTTGCTCAAATAAGCCGGTTCTTCAAATAAATCTGTATTTTCCCCGACCGCCTCGCGGATCTCCTCCTGGATTCCCTGCGTCAGCCGGTTAAACACCTGTGTCTGATTGCCGGAGAGCAGATCGATCTGCTCCGACAGCCCGTATGTTTTCTGAAACAGATGCTCCTGATAGTTTACGAGTCCGAACGCCGCCACAAATATGAGCACAATCGGAACGACCGTAATCGTCACAAAAGCAATC
>NZ_FR895074.1:2339-8653 GCF_000434655.1 Clostridium sp. CAG:43
TTCCTCCAGTCATTGCCCGGTCTGATATCAGATTGCCCCTACAAAAATCCTCCCGCAAAACTGCGTCGGACTTCTGCGCTTTTGCTCCTGATATCTTCCACAAATAGTGTATCATATTTTGCAGATTACGTCTCTAAAAGTATTATAAATAAAAAAGCATGTGCCTTTTTGTGTAATAAAAGAGACTGCCGCAAAAGCGGCAGCCCCCTCGTTCTGATCTTATGATTTTTTACGGGCAGATATCCCTGCAGCGTTTCCTACTCTTACAGATACGCCTTTAATTCATCCACCTTATCCAGCTTCTCCCACGGAAGATCCAGATCGTCGCGGCCGAAATGTCCGTATGCAGCCGTCTGTTTGTAGATCGGGCGGCGCAGGTCAAGCATCTTGATGATGCCAGCCGGACGCAGGTCAAAGTGCTTGCGGATCATCTCAACCAGCTGATCCTCACGCAACTTGCTGGTTCCGAATGTATCTACCATGATGGAGGTCGGCTGTGCAACACCGATCGCATAGGAAAGCTGAATCTCACATCTGTCTGCCAGTCCGGCTGCTACGATGTTTTTCGCAACATAGCGGGCTGCGTATGCAGCAGAACGATCCACCTTTGTGCAGTCTTTTCCGGAGAATGCGCCGCCGCCGTGACGTGCCATGCCGCCGTAGGTGTCCACAATGATCTTACGTCCGGTCAGACCGCTGTCTCCGTGCGGACCGCCGATAACGAAACGTCCGGTCGGATTGATAAAGAATTTTGTATTCTCATCAACCATCTCTGCCGGCAGAATCTCGTCAAATACATATTTTTTAATATCCTTATGGATCTGCTCCTGGGTTACTTCCTCGTCATGCTGGGTGGAAAGAACCACTGCATCCAGACGTGATGGTTTGCCGTTCTCATCGTACTCTACGGTTACCTGTGTCTTGCCGTCCGGACGCAGGTAGCGCAGGGTTCCGTCTTTGCGGACCTTGGTCAGCTGGCGTGCCAGTTTGTGTGCCAGATAAATCGGATATGGCATATATTCATCCGTTTCGTTGGTCGCATAACCAAACATCATACCCTGATCGCCGGCACCGATTGCCTCCAGCTCCTCGTCGGTCATCTTGTTCTCTTTTGCCTCCAGCGCTTTATCAACTCCCATCGCGATATCCGGGGACTGCTCATCCAGTGCCACGATCACGCCGCAGGTATCACAGTCAAAACCGTATTTCGCACGGTCATAACCGATCTCACGGACGGTATTGCGGACTACCTTCTGGATATCCACATAGCCTTTCGTTGTGATCTCGCCCATAACCATAACCAGACCGGTTGTCGTCGCCGTCTCACAAGCCACACGGCTCATCGGATCCTGCTCTAAGAGCGCGTCCAGAATCGCATCGGAAATCTGATCACACATTTTATCCGGATGTCCTTCGGTTACTGATTCAGATGTAAAAAGTAATCTCTCCATATTTCCTCCTTTGATAAGTTTGTCGTAAGACATAAAAAAAGTCCGCAGCAACACGGACTTGATTATCTCGATCAACTCCTCTTATTGCTCGATAAACCGATCTCCCGGTTCCTCGCTCAGGCTGGCACCTTCCGTTCCCTGCTGAGACCAATTTTCAGTCCCATGTAACGGGGTTGCCGTGACTTCATAGATCCTTTGTATCTCCATCACTCTGAATAAGGGATATATACGAACTTTTTAATTGTTAAAAGTTTCAACAGTACGATAACATACTCCGCGGTGTCTGTCAAGCAATATGTGACACCGTATTCTTTTTTATCAGCCCACTTTGAGTCTGAACTTCTGCGCCTCTTTCTCGGAATCGACTTTCTCGATCACCGCGCCAAGTCCCTGCAGCTTCTTCTCAAAATGCTCATAGCCTCTCTGGATATAACCAATCTCATCAACGGTCGTATATCCTTCCGCTGCCAGCCCCGCAATGACCAGGGCAGCGCCTGCGCGCAGATCTGGTGCCTCCACCTGTGCTCCAGTCAGCTTCTTCACGCCGGTAATGATCGCGGTATTGCCCTCAACCTTGATGCGTCCACCCATGCGGGCAAGTTCGTCCACGTATTTAAAACGGTTTTCAAAAATACTCTCGGTCACCACACTGGTTCCCTCTGCCAGTGCCAGTGTCACGGTGATCTGCGGCTGCATATCAGTCGGAAATCCCGGATACGGAAGTGTCTTGATATCGGTATGCACATGGCTCGGGCGTCCCACAACACGAACCGCCTCATCAAACTCCGTCACCTCACAGCCCATCTCGATAAGCTTCGCAGAAATTGCTTCCAGATGCTTCGGAATGACATTCTGTACCATCACATCGCCGCGGGTGATCGCTGCCGCACACATAAATGTACCTGCCTCGATCTGGTCCGGGATGATCGAATATTCGGTTCCATGCAGCTTGTGGACGCCGCGGATGCGGATCACGTCGGTTCCGGCACCTTTGACATTGGCTCCCATGCTGTTTAAGAAGTTCGCCACATCGACGACATGCGGTTCTTTCGCCGGATTCTCGATGATCGTCTCGCCCTCTGCCAGCGTCGCTGCCATCATGATATTGATCGTCGCGCCGACCGACACCATATCCAGATAAATATGGGTACCAACTAAATCAATCGCATGTGCGAGCACCGCGCCATTTTCCACCTGTACCTTCGCACCGAGGGCACGGAAGCCCTTTAAATGCTGGTCGATCGGACGGCTGCCGATGTTGCATCCGCCCGGAAGCGGAACCTGTGCGCTTTTATACTTACCAAGCAGGGCGCCAATAAAATAGTAGGAAGCTCGGATCCGGCGGATGTACTCGTCATCCACATGGATCGCATGAATCCCCTTCGCATTGATGCGGACAGTGTGCCGGTCAATCCGGTCTACCATCGCGCCAATCTCCGAAACAGCCTCCAGAAACACGTTGATATCACGCACGTCCGGCAGATTTTCTATTAAAACATCCTCGTCAGTCAGAATCGATGCCGCCAAGATTCCCAGCGCCGCATTCTTTGCTCCGCTGATAGTCACTTCGCCTACCAGCGGATTTCCGCCCTTCATAATAAATTGTTCCATTCTGCACCTCAAAATCTATTATCTTACGATACTTACACGCGCCAGACGGCGCCTCAAATCTTTAATATTTTCTTAAATTTATATCATGTTATCTACATGATTATATCATAACATCTCAATTTGTAAAGCACTGGCTTTCCGTTTATTACTGTTCACGCATATGTGCCCAATAATGGAATTTGCCGTGGCTTCACATTTTAATACGGCAAATTCCTGCTGCCACCACGTTTTCTTACGACACTTTCGGTTCCAAAAGTGCCTACCCGTGAACAGTAATTTCCGTTTTTCCCTTAATTGGAAAGGAAACAAATGAAATCATTGCCTCCGTTTCCCTCGAAAAATGCCGCTGCATCGTTGAGTCCCATCTTATCCGTGTAGGCAAATTCCGTGCCCGGATACCAGAGACAGGAGATGTTGTACGCGTCGTATCCACAGATCAGACCATAGCTTCCGTCTCCCAGATATGCCACCACCGGCATGCCCGCGTAGACAAAGTAGAGAATCTGGTTCAGCGTCAGCCCGCGTGCGTCGATTAACTCTGTGCCATCCGAGGAGGTCGTCTTTCCGTCCGCCATATCCGACAGATAGCGGCTGACGGTTCCCGCCATATTCTGGACGTCTCGGATCGTCTTCGCGTCGCTCCGGTTTGCTCTCACCCAGACAACCCGGTCATTTTCATCCGTTACGAGTCCCATGCCATCGTAAGCTGCCTGCACCGCGCTGGAAAATTCCGCATACGAGCCTTTCAGGCGTCCCTCGCTGTAGGCACTGTAAATCCGCTGTGCAGCCGCGCCATTGTTCTGAAGCACAATCACATCATTTTCTTCTGCTGCCACCTGCTTCGGAACATGCACCTTCGTGCTCCGTGCCGTCTTGCCTGCATCCAGCTTGACGCAGTAGAGACGCCCCTTTGCACTGTCATTTAACGTAGCGATTCCATCCAGTGGATCTTTCGACACTTCCTCATTACAGACCAGCGTGTCCTCGTCCATCGGCTGATAGCCGCTTCCTATCTGGCGCATCCGTGACAGATGAACCCGGCTGTCCTGAATCCGCACATCCACCAGGCTGACGCCCGGCTTCTCATAGCGGGTCTCCATCTCCATATTGCTGCCAACGATCTCGACCGCATACAGCGGAAGCCCCGTCACGCGTCCGTCCATCGTAAGCTGCTCGTTCGGATGGGCAAGCCCGTAGACTAAGTCGGTTCCGACAAATCCGATCAGCCGGATCACGGTCTGATCCGGGAAGGAAATCTCATCCTTCTTGCCCGTCTCCAGATTCATGACATGCAGCTTGGTCGAACGGTAAATATCCGCCCCATCCTGCCACGCAATCCGGGAGGCATCCGTGCTGACTGCAAAATTTTCCTCCGTCAGGCCATCTGCCACCACCATGTACTCTTTTCCCGTCAGATCGACACTGTAAACCGCATGGTTCATCAGCACATATAACGTCTGCCCGCCGCTTAAGTAGCACAGCTGGTTGATATCCTGGCGCAGGTTGCCGTAATCGGTCGATGCCGGCAGATACAGCCGCTCTGTCAGGGCATTTCCCGCACTCTCATAGCGGTACAGCGCGATTCCCGTCGTTCCCTCGTGGTTACCGCGGCTCATATAGCCGTACACGGCAAAATCAATCTGGCCTGCCTCGCTCACATCCAGAATCTTGATTCCGTAGGTATCATAATTGACCCTCGTATCATTCTCGCTCTTGCGGAACGCAAATACCTTTGTGCTCTCTTTTTTTCCTGTATCATAAATCCAGAGCGCCCGGTTTGCCACAAAGGCACGGTATTTCCCCGCTTCATCCTGCATCGACTGCAGATCCTCCGCATCCGAAACCCCCAGCTGAATCCGGTCGCCAGAATAGGCGCTGCTCTCCCCCGTAAAAATCTGGTCCGCGCGGCGGTCATAATTCATCATGTAGATGCGCTGTGCGCCCAGCTTCATCGTGAAGCTCTCGATCACATCGTAATAAGCAGCCGCCTTGCCATCCTTCATCTCACTTACAACATACTTTAAATCGATCGTCCCAATGATGCCCTGCAGCTCCCGCAGATGAATTTCCGGTTCGCTGACCCGCTCCATCGAAAGCCCTTTCCAGGTCAGCTGGCTGAAATCGCTTTTTAACGTCACATGTCCCAACGAACTGTTGTCCGCATTCGGATCCGTCTCCAGATAGGTCGTCAGCTCCCTCGCTGAATCATAATCAAACGTCTTTTCAGAAAAGGACACCGCCAGATCGACCATCTCCTGCACACGGCTCTCCTGCTGCCACATCACGCGCGTGTAAAAATAGATCGCCGGGTGCTTTTCCGTCGCGATCGCAATCGTTAAGCGGTATTCGCTTTCCTCCGTCAGAAGGTTCTGGATCGGAAGCTCCGCAGAAACCTCTTCCCCTGACTGTTCCCAGTGGTCAAGCGTTGTCCGTTCTACCAGACGTTCGCCGTCCAGACTGCGGATCTCATACTGCATCCCCGTAATCTGGGAGTCCAGCTTGTCGATCGTCACCGACAGTTTCCGGTCTGCCGGAAGCAGCGTCAGATCCCCGCGTCCAGCCGCTTTCTGGCTGTCCTCCACGAAACCGTCCAGCTCGTTCATCCGCCGCCCCAGAATATTCACATAAGCGACTGGAAGGTTCGCGTCCTCAATCGAGGTATAGACCGCCCCATCCTCCCGCAGCTGCATCCAGGACCAGGTAAAATAACCGACTGCTGCCAGCACAAATAAGATCAGTAAAATCAGTATCTTTTTCAGGTTTTTCTTCATATATCAAATCAATTCCTTTTATCGCTCCACCATACCAGTTCCGTATCTTCACAGGTACAGGAAAATCTACCCGCCGAACTGTTTCCGTTTTGTCATGCACGCCAAAAACTGCCGCAGGCACCCATCTGTCCCGGCGGCAGCCTTTGTTTCAGTATAACACAAGCAGGCTCCAAATTCCAGAATTTCTATGATTTGTAAGAACTCCGATTATGTTACTGTTCACGCATACGGGCCCAGTAACCCGATTGTTCTTTTTCCAAATCGGTAAAATTCGTTGTCACAACTGGATGTTACTGCATTTTAATTCAAAAAATTTACACCTGAAAATTGCAATTTCAGCACTTCCGACACCGTCTTCGCTCCTGCAGCTCATTCATTAATAAAACCTGAAGAAAATCCTGAAGCGGCGCTCCCCACGGATTCCCCGGTCTCTCCGGACGCGGTCCCGGCGGCGGAGGCGGCGGTCCCCACGGATTCCCCG